>CAWBCB010000001.1:0-18148 GCA_963787095.1 uncultured Cytophagales bacterium
TAAAAGCCGGAGCTAAAATTATAGGTAGAAGTGCTGGCGATGTGAGACCACCGTTGACGATGCCTACTCAGAGTGAGGTGGCTGAGTTGGAAAGTATTATTAAGAACAATTGATCTTAGTTCATATGATTAAAATTCTTGCAATATTTATTTTAATTTTTTCTTGTTCGGATAACTTTGGTCAGGATTACAACAGATTCAAATCTAAACGTGATCATTCAGGTGAAATAATTTTAATTGCTACAAGTATTGATCAATTTGCCACAGCCGGTGAGGATAAATCTGTTGTTGTTTATGACTACAATGGAACGATTCTGTATAAGTTTCAAGCGTTTGATGGTGACATTAATTCAATGTCTTTTGTATCAAATTCACTATTGCTTGGTATTACTGAAATGATAAATGGAGAGTTTCAAAGGCATATAATAAAGTGTCTTGATAGTATTGGAAATGTAAAGTATGAACTTGTTGACACTACTTTGACTCAAGAGTATGTTGATTACATTTTTAGTAAAAACTCAACGGGGATTCGTAATGCGATTGATGGAGCGTTAAATACATGGCCTGGATTGGGAATTAAAAAGGAGTTGGATGCACCTCAGGTAGTCAGGGGACTATCTCATGTTGAAATGATTCAGTCAATCGCAGTTTCACCTGATGCTAATACCATAGTGTCAATTGATAAATTCAATACTCTAAAAATGTGGAAGAGTGGTAAAATCCATAATTCTTTACAAATCACTAACAAAAAGAAGGATACTGAAATTTATTTTTTAACTGATTCTACAATTTTCATCTCCCCAAACATAATCTTGAATACAAACAGCATGAGCTATCAGGTGATTCAAGGATTTGATAAGTATTCAAGTATTCCGTTTGATGAAATGATTTATTTTCATTTTGACTATAATGCTGAGAGCAGGCAGGAAAAACTGTATAATACTAAAACGGCTGCTTCAATAGATTTTATTCAGGACAAATTTTACACTCTTAGTGCAACTCGATCAAGAGAGAGTTTAGCACTGCTTGGAGTTGATGGACTTATTCGAGTGATAGATAAAGATGGACAGTTATTGTCTACTTTTGGACGAGATAGGAATGAACTAATAACATTTCGTGGAGAAAAAATTAAACTATTCAGTAAAATTATAGAAATAGGATTCTCTCCAAACGGCCAATATATAATTTCAGGTGATGAAAACGGAAAAGTAATTATTTGGAAATATAAGCAAGTTTGAACTTTACTATACTTTATCCAATCACTTACTAATCAAATACAGACAAGCCGGTTTAGGGACCGAAATTTTATTACTTGTCTCAGTTAGCAATCCTGTTTGCTTATCGCGCTTAAATACAATAATCTCATTGGAAAGCATGTTGGCAACTAATAAAAATTTTCCGGTTTGGTCGATTGTAAAATTTCTTGGATGATTGCCTAACGTGGATTGATTGCCAATGAATGAAAGAAGTCCAGTTACTTGATTAATCAAAAAAATGGAGATTGTATTCTCTTTGCCTCTGTTTGAAGCATATAGGAATTTTCCGTCTGGCGATATGTGTATGTCGGCACTACCGAACGGGCCTTTCATAGATGCATCATGCGTTGCGATGCGTTGAATAGAAGTTAAAGTTCCTTTCTGATATGAATAAGAAGAAACGGTTCCACTTAATTCTTCGATGCAGTAAGCAAACCTTCTATTGTTATGAAATACAAGATGCCGTGGTCCACTTCCGGGTACGGTGCTCACATCACCATCTGGATATCTTTTAAAACTCTGATTTTTTCCAATCGAATAACTCCAGATCTTGTCGGAGCCTAAATCCGTTAGAAAAACAAAATTATTATCAGGAGAAAATACAGCCGCATGGATGTGTGGCGAATCTTGTCGGCCTGGTGTGATGCTTACTCCTGTAAACTGGAATGTTGTATCCGATTCTAGCGAACCATCTTTCTTTACGCGAATAACAGATGCATTGCCACCTGAATAGTTTGCATTGACTAGCACTTTTCCGGATTTATGTAAGGCCACATAGGCAGGATTATCGCCTCCGCTAGGTACTTTATTGATGAAACTTAACTTTCCATTATTAAACCCAAAGGCGCTAATACTTCCGCTATTTGGCATTTGTGTTTCGCTACACGCATAAATAAATTTTCCGTTAGCGGAGAGAACGAGATAAGAGGGATTCGTAATATTTTCTCCAGTGCTTACGAAGGCGAGTTCACCAGTAACATTATTAAAGCTATACACATAGATCCCTTTATCAGGCTTTGCTTCAGTGTAAGTGCCAATAATGAGATAGCTTTCCTGAGCGTTGATAGACGACAGGGCAAGAACCACTAATGCGAGAGTAAAAAAAATTCTTATCAAGATGTTAAGATAATAATTATTTTTTAAACGAAAGTTTCTGTGCATTCTTCTGAGCTTTTAACGCTAGCTCGGTTGCCAGAAAACAATGCGCTTGTGTCATAGCAGTCTCAGTTCTGTTCACAATATCATTAACAAGTTGCTCGCCATAGGGGAGTTCCACTTTTGAGCAATCGATATATCGGGTCTCTTTATTGTCAACTAAAAATAAATGACTGCCACCTTCACGGCCACCAATGTCTATATTCTTTCTGATCTCAATAAATCCTTCTGTACCCAGGATTGTCAAACGACCATCGCCCCAGGTATTAAGACCATCAGGTGTAAACCAATCTACCCGAATGTATCCTGAACCATTATTACCGCGCATGGTGGCATCACCAAAATCTTCGAATAGGGGATAGTTAGGATAATGAACGTTTCCAACTTGGGAAGAAATTACTTCTGCTTGCGTAGAGCCAGTGAAGAATAAAAATTGATCGAACTGGTGCGATGCAATATCACAAATGATGCCCCCAAATTTTGCTTTATCGAAAAACCATTCAGGACGTGATTTCACATTCATGCGGTGCGGTCCAAGCCCAATGGTTTGAACAACGTTTCCAATGGCTCCAGCTTTTACTAATTCACCTGCTTTCACCGTGGCTCGGTTTTCAAACCGCTCGCTATACATAATCGAATAGATTCGTTTGGTTTCCTTTTGAACCTTACGTACTTCTGCCAACTGTTTTAGTGTAATAATGCCCGGCTTGTCGCTCATAAAATCTTTACCATGACGCATGGCTTCAATTCCGATGGGAGCGCGATCAATTGGAATAGCAGCGCTTACAATTAATTGAATCGAGTTATCCTCAAAAATTTCCTTCTCACTTTTTGCCAGCTTGGCATCTGGATATCGTTTGGCAAATGCTTCTGCTAAGTCTTGCTCTTTTGCATAAAATGCTACCAGTTCACCACCCCCTCGAATGACAGCGCCTACCTGGCTATAGATATGACCGTGGTTAAGGCCAATTACTGAAAAACGTATGGAGGCTTTTACACCAGACTTAACAGGTTTGTGTGTTTCTGAAGAGTCTATTCGAATGGCTCCAAAACTTTCGGGTATAGCCGCTACAGCCAGTCCTGCGGTGGTAGCAAGTGAATATTTAAGGAAGTTGCGTCTGTCGTTACTTTTCATAGTAGATCGAAATTGATGTCAATGATAAGACGATAATTAGGGGCCATTCCCCCACAGGGTAATAAAAAAGAAAAGCGCCCAAAGCGCTTTTCTAAATGGAATCAGTGAGCAATTATCTTCTGCGTTTAGCAGGTTTCTTAGCCACTTTCTTTTTAGTTGCCTTTTTCTTAGTAGCTACCTTCTTTTTAGAAACTACTTTTTTTACAACCTTTTTCTTTGTTGCTTTTTTCGCAGCCTTCTTTACTTTCTTGGCCACTTTTTTAGCGCTGCTCTTTTTTACTGGTTTAGATTTTTTCACCACCTTTTTCTTTACAGCACTTTTCTTGGTTACTTTCTTCACCTTTTTGGCTGCCTTCTTTTTAGCAACTGGCTTAGCAGCTTTCTTCACTGCTTTTTTTGCAGGAGCAGATTTCTTTTTAGCGGGAGCTGTTGAAGCCTTTGCCGCTGCTTTGTTGGCAGCAATTTGTTTTGCCATTAGGTTTAGAGCAGATCCAGCTTTGAACCAACCAATCTGTCCGGCATTATAGGTATGATTAACCTTGATGGTATCTTTAGATCCATCGCGGTGATTTAACACCAACGTCAATTGTTTATCGGGTGCAAAGGAAGTCAAGTCAACAAAGTCGATGCTGTCATCCTCCTGAAATTTGTTGTAGTCAGATTCGTTGGCAAACGTAATGGCCAACATACCTTGCTTCTTCAAATTTGTTTCGTGGATACGGGCAAATGATTTCACCAAAATAACCTTGATACCCAAATGTCTTGGCTGCATGGCTGCATGCTCACGTGAAGAACCTTCCCCATAGTTATGATCGCCCACAACAATGGATGAGATACCTGCAGCTTTGTAGGCGCGCTGAGTTGCAGGAACAGGTCCATGAACTCCCGTTAATTGATTCTTAACACTATCCGTCTTCTCATTAAAGAAATTGGTTGCACCAGTTAGTGTGTTGTCCGAAATATTATCAAGATGTCCGCGGAAGCGTAACCAAGGTCCGGCCATTGAAATATGATCGGTGGTACATTTTCCTTTTGCTTTGATCAAAAGTTTTAAACCTGTCCAGTTCTTACCATCCCAGGGTGCAAAGGGACTCAATGCCTGTAACCGCTTAGAGTTAGGATCAATGCTCACTTGAACTTTGCTTCCATCTTTAGCAGGAGCGAGGTACCCTGGATCTTTTACATCAAATCCATTTGGAGGAAACTCAACACCCATTGGCTCATCGAGTTTAACGGCTTGACCCGCTTCGTTAACTAGTGTATCCGTCAATGGATTAAAAGTAAGATCACCGGCAATGGCAAATGCGGTTGTTATCTCCGGAGAAGCAACAAAGGCATGCGTATTTGGATTGCCATCATTACGTTTGGCAAAGTTTCTATTGAAGGAGGTGATGATTGAATTTTTGCGAGTAGGGTCATTTGTATGACGCGACCATTGTCCGATACAAGGACCACAGGCATTCGCCAATACAACACCTCCCATTTTTTCAAAAATTCCAAGGTATCCATCACGATCTACTGTGTATCGCACTTTCTCAGAACCTGGCGTGATTGTAAATTCTGCTTTTGCTTTTAGATTTTTATCAACAGCTTGCTTAGCAAGTGAAGCTGATCGGGTAATGTCTTCATAGCTTGAGTTGGTGCATGATCCAATCAATCCAACTTCTAAGCGTTGTGGCCAATTGTTGGCACGTACTTCAGCAGCAAACTTTGAAATTGGGATAGCACGATCTGGAGTAAAGGGTCCGTTAACATGTGGTTCTAATGTAGAAAGATCAATCTCAATTACCTGATCAAAATATTTTTCAGGATTAGCATAAACTTCTGGATCGCCTGTAAGGTGCTCTTTTATTTTATCAGCAAGATCGGCAACTTCAGCACGGTCCGTGCCACGAAGGTATTGCGCCATTTTCTCATCGTAACCAAAGGTTGAAGTGGTAGCACCAATTTCTGCACCCATGTTACAGATAGTTCCTTTACCTGTGCAAGAAAGGGTTTGTGCACCTGGACCAAAATATTCAACAATAGCACCGGTTCCACCTTTTACAGTGAGAATGCCGGCAACTTTTAAGATTACATCTTTTGAAGATGTCCAACCACTTAATTTACCGGTTAACTTAATACCGATAAGTTTAGGCCATTTCAATTCCCACGGCATGCCCGACATCACATCAACAGCATCCGCACCACCTACACCAATGGCAATCATTCCCAAACCACCGGCATTAACGGTATGTGAATCAGTACCAATCATCATTGCACCTGGGAACGCATAGTTCTCTAATACAACCTGGTGAATAATACCTGCACCCGGCTTCCAGAATCCGATACCATATTTATTGGATACAGACTCAAGGAAGTTAAATACTTCGCCACTGGCGGTAATAGAATCTTTTAAATCTTGTTTAGCGCCATCTTTAGCTAAGATAAGATGATCGCAATGCACCGTAGAAGGAACTAACACTTTTGGAATTCCACCAGACATAAACTGTAGCAAAGCCATTTGAGCAGTTGCGTCTTGCATAGCTACACGATCCGGAGCAAAATCCACATACGATTTTCCGCGCCCAAAATTCTCGATCTTTTGGTCTGCATGAAGATGCGAGTACAAAATTTTCTCAGAAAGTGTTAGAGGTTTGCCAACCACTTTTCTTGCTTTGGCAATACGGCCGGGCATAGCTGCATACAAGGCCTTAATCATGTCTAAGTCAAATACCATAATCGTTATTTTTTCGATGTTTTAGGAGGTGCTAAGGTAGACAGTATTGGGTCGATAGTCAAGCGTGTTTAGTCCTGAGTATTTAGTACTTAGTCTTGAGTTTTGAGTAGGCAAAATGCAGGCAGCAGGATGCAGTCTCGAGCATCCCGTGCTTACTTGCTATTGATGTAATTCAGAAACTCGCGTTTTGTGTTTTCATCGGCAAACTTACCTCCAAAAAAGGCTGTGCCTGTTTTGCTGTTCGTGTCACCAACTCCGCGCGAAGCTACACACATGTGGTTAGCATCCATCACTACACCTACATGATCGGTACCTAAAATGCGTTGTAATTCTTTGCCGATTTGAACGGTTAATCTTTCTTGTACCTGTGGCCTTTTAGCAAAGTATTGCACAATGCGATTGATTTTTGAAAGGCCAATTACTTTGCCACTTGAAAAATAGGCAACATGCGCTTTGCCATAAATGGGAACGAAGTGATGTTCGCAATGCGAGTAAAAGGTAATATCCTTTTCCACCAGCATTTGATCATACTTATATTTGTTTTCGAAAAGACGTGCAACCGGGCGGTTCTTTGGATTCAACCCACTGAACACTTCCTTCACGTACATTTTGGCTACTCTTCGTGGGGTGCCTTTAAGACTATCATCCGTTAAATCAAGACCCAGTATTTCCATGATCTCGCGAAAGCGTTTTTCAATTTGCTCTACCTTTTCATCATCGCTTAGTGCAAAGGCATCTTCACGCATGGGGGTATTCCATGAGGTGAGGACATGATCATCATCAAACTCCTCATCCAACGGTTTAATGGGCCGGATATTCAACGAAATTTCTTTCTGTCTCATACAATTTTACTTTAAGGTCGTATGCGTTATCAATATGCTGCCTCAATATCCGCCAGATCACGACCGCAATGTTCTCGGCTGTGGGATTCAGGTTTTTGAAGTAGGGAGTATCTAAGTTAAGGTTTTTGTGATCAAAGTTTTTTAGAATATGCTCTTTGATTAAATCGCTAAGCACTTTCATATCAAATACATAACCGGTTTCCGGGTCGGGTGTTCCCACCAGCGTTACAATTATTTCGTAATTGTGCCCATGATAGTTGGGGTTGTTACATTTTCCAAAGACAGCGTCATTCTTTTCGTTTGTCCAGGCGGGATTGAACAATCGATGGGCAGCATTAAAATGTTCCTTTCGGGAAACGGCTATCTTCATAAATTACCTCTATAAACCATTTAGGACAGAAATGGTTCAAAACTAATTTTAACTGACTATTCCTTAGAACGTTGAAATAGATCGGTCATGGAAATCAAAAGTAGGCATGGTCATTCCTAAGAATATTTCGTGAGTAAGAAAGTTTGTAGGTACTGATTTTCCAGTTGGTATTTCGAATGTATAACCAAGTCGAAGTATATCGCCCAACTTTGCCTGAAGCTGAACGCCTACTGAGTTGAAGTTTCTTACAAAAGCACCTACTGTATATTTCTCATTAAAGTTTAGATTGAAATTCAGATCAACTGAAACTGGTGAACCTTTTACGCCTCTTAATAAGACGGCAGGTTTAAAACGAATATTCTCATTTAAGAAATAAACATATGACCCAAAAACGTATAATGTGCGATTGTAAAGTTGAAAATCCTGAGAACCGGTAGCATTGGATACGTTAATAGTAGTGTTTAGCAATCTTGGTATTGAAACGCCTAACAAAACGCGATCACTCTTAAGTATCGCGCCAACACCAAGATTTGGTTTGGTTATGTTTTCAGATTGAAGAAACACCACGTCATCCTTGTCATAAGGATTCACTCCACTAAAATTATCCCTGAAATTTACAAAGCCTGCTTGCATGCCAAAACTAAAAGTCTTTTCCTCGTCTAATTGCAGCTTATAAGAGAACGCTGCTTGTACTTCGGTATTATTGGCGCTTCCAATCTGATCCTTCACAACGAGTAGACCAGCGCCTACTTTGTTGTCAACAAGTGAAATATGACTGTTAAAATTGTAGGTAACAGGATTGCCTTCAAAACCACCCCATTGGTTTCTGTAGGTAAATGAGGCATTAAAATTATCATTGAGTCCGGCATAGGCAGGGTTAATAACCATGGGGTTATTAATGTATTGAGAATAAAGTGGATCCTGCTGGGCAAAAGCACTCATTCCTAAGAGGTAAAAAAGTATTGCTGGTAAAATTCTCTTCATGAGGGTGTGATTAGTTTTAGCAAGTATACAAGCACTTAAAAATACTATAATTTTTACAAAAAATAAGGATTGGGTCCAAACGAAGAGTTTTAAGTCAATCTACGAATGGGTTTTGAAATTTTTTAGACGGAATCAAAGCTATTCCCCAATGATTTGAATCAAATGGTTATAATTGTATCCTTGCAATCCACCGATGGATTATATCTCACTCATTATTTTACTGCTGGCTGTCGTAACAGCACTTGCTCAGGTTACTGACAGAATTCGAGTGCCCTATGTTGTTATGCTGGTGCTGGCAGGAATGCTAATTGGCCTTATCCCAGGCTTACCTGCGGTCACTTTAAATCCCGATGTTGTTTTTCTTGTTTTTCTTCCGCCCGTATTATATGCCGCAGCCTGGACTACTTCGTGGCCGGATTTTAAGCAATCTATTCGTCCCATATCCCTGCTTGCAGTAGGAGCAGTATTATTCACTACCGTTTTGGTTGCGTGCGCAGCACATTATTTCATTCCCAATTTTGGTTGGCCCGAGGCTTTTGTATTAGGCGCTATTGTTTCGCCACCCGATGCTGTAGCGGCCACTGCAGCAACCAAAGGATTGAAATTACCAAAGCGGATCTTAACTATTTTGGAAGGCGAAAGCTTGGTGAATGATGCCACAGGGTTGATTGCCTATCGCTATGCAATTGCTGCTACGGCCTCGGGTTCATTTATATTTTGGTTGGCAGGCATTAACTTTTTTTATGTTGCCGGGTTAGGAATCCTTATTGGATTGGGGATTGGTTACATTTTTTTCTGGATTCATAAAATCACACCCAATAATGCAACCACGGATACCACGTTTACATTACTTACACCATACACAGCCTACTTAATGGCTGAAGAATTTCATGCTTCAGGCGTGCTGGCAGTAGTTGCCGCAGGATTGTTTCTTGGACCTCGGTCGTCAGAAGTTTTTTCTAATCGCACTCGCCTACAAGCAAATGCTGTTTGGGATACCATGATTTTTATTTTGAATGGGATCATCTTTATTCTTATTGGGTTGCAGCTCCCGATGATTCTAAAAAACATTGAAGGTCACTCTTTAGGTTCACTGATTTTCTATGGTTCCTTAATCAGTATTGTTACGGTAGTAGCAAGAATCATCTGGGTTTTTCCAGGTACTTTTATTCCACGTTGGTTAAGTAAGGAAATTCGGGAGAGTGAGCCAGAGACGAATGTACGGGGAGCCAGCATTGTAGCCTGGTCTGGAATGCGGGGTATCGTTTCGTTGGCAGCGGCCTTAGCACTACCCATTATGATGGATCAGAAACATGCTTTTCCTCATCGGGATATGATTATCTTCCTTACATTCTGTGTAATTTTTGTAACGCTGGTGTTACAAGGAATGACACTTCGTAAACTTATTCAATGGTTAGGTGTTCGGGCCGGAAATGAATCGGTGTTGGAGGAAGAGAAAACCCGACTTCAAGTGGCCGCTTCAATAATTGAACATATAGAAGAAACTTATTCGTTGGGGTTAAGTGATGCGGTGCTCAATCAAATAAAAACGAAGTATGAAATTCGTATTCAGCGAATGCGAAAAGATCAAACGGAGAAAGCGATGACTCAGGAACAGATCAATGAGTTTCATAACATCCAACAAAAACTGTTAACCCGTGAGCGGGAATTTATTTTGCGGATGCGTAAAGAAGAGAAAGCCAGTGATGAAGTGATCCGTAAAATTGAATTTGAACTCGACCTGGAAGAAGCAAGATTGGAGTTGGAGTCTAATTAAAAGACAAACCGACTTTAAAACCTTGCCAAAGCCAACTTCGAAACGGTTTCACCTATTGCTAATGATGAGGTTGCAGCAGGTGAGGGGGCATTACACACATTGATTACTTTCTTCTCTTCAAGGATCATAAAATCATCTACTAAGCCGCCATCACGATCGCATGCTTGTGCGCGCACACCAGCTCCACCTGGTGCCAAATCGCTTTCAACAATTTCAGGGATTAATTTTTGAAGTGCTTTAGTAAAAGCAGCTTTTGAGAAAGACCGATACATCTCTCCAAATCCGGTGCGCCAGTATTTTGCAGCAACCTTTTGGAACCCAGGCCAAGCCAGTGTTTCGCCAAGTTCGCTAAAATTGATGTCAGATTTTTTATACCCCTCTCGTTTAAAGGCAAGTACTGCATTTGGCCCAGCTTCAACACCACCTTTTGCCATGCGAGTAAAATGAACACCTAGAAAAGGAAAGTTTGGATCAGGAACGGGGTAGATAAGATTCTTAACTAAATACTCTTTATCCTGCCTTAGTTTATAGTATTCTCCACGAAACGGAATGATTTTTACATTGAGATTAGGAACTGTCATGCGGGCAACTTTATCAGAATAAAGTCCGGCACAATTGATCACCAATTTTGTAGTGTAGCTTGCTTTCTGTGTTACGACTACACTCTTGTCTTCGCTACTTTGAATGTCCAACACTTTTTCACCAAGGATTATATTTCCTCCTTTTTGCTGAATGAGGTCTCCATATTTTTGAGCGACTAATTTATAATCGACTATACCTGTTTGAGGAACAAAAATCCCGGCAAGGCCAGCTACATGGGGTTCATATTCCAATAATTCTTCTCTGTTAAGCTTCTTTAAATTTTGTAATCCATTTTGTTGGCCTCGCACAAATAGATTTTCCAGTAATGGAAGTTCGTTCTCTTCAGTTGCAACCACAATTTTCCCACATAGGTCGAATGGAATTTCATTTTCACGACAAAAGTCTATGAGTAAATTATAACCATGAATGCAATTGGTAGCCTTTAAACTTCCAGGCTTATAGTATAACCCAGAATGGATAACACCGCTATTGTTACCCGTCTGGTGTTTGGCTAATTCATTCTCCTTTTCTAGCAGAAGAATGTTTAAATCTGGGTTTGAGTTTTTAAGAGTTAGCGCGGTAGCAAGACCTACTATGCCTCCGCCAATGATGGTGATGTCGTACACAAGTATTCTGTTTGTGCGAAGCTACAGTATTCAATAATAAAACTACAAAGGGTGAGTCAGTTAATCTTTTATCGGTATGATGCGTACGTTTAAAGATTGCTCAACCACCACAAAATGATTAGGAGGAATCATTGTCCAATTCTTGCCTTCGGTCAGTTTTTCAGAAACCACTAAAACTGCCTGATCATTATCTTCGGGGGCCTCCAATCTTGTGATCCCATCTTCTACAACATAACGACTTCCTTCGGAGTGGTAGAGTGTGAGAGGTTCTTCTTTAGGATCGCTCACATAACGGGTGGCCACTATAAACAATCCATTAGTAACAACAATATTCAAGTAAGCAGCCTCTTTAACACCATAGTGTGTCATCAATTTTTTTATATCGCGGAATGTTTTCTCAAAGGCCCCCATTACAGTTTCTGGGGTTACAGAATTGCCAGCGCTAAGTAAGTGATTAAGCAAGTAGGCAAAAATGTGTTCGGAATCCGTTTGGCCTTGAATCCAATTATAAAGCTCATCGCTTAACGGTGCACGCAAGTGTCTTTTAACTTTATAAAATTCTTCAATCCCACCATTATGGGCCATTAATAAATTCTTGTATTGAAAGGGATGACAATTTGATTCAGAAACGACTCCTTCTGTGGCTGCCCGCACATGAGCTAACATACAGTCTGTCTTTATTTTGGGTGCAAGACTTTTTAAATTCCGATTGTTCCAGGCAGGATTTACAGAAACAAATGTGGCAGGTTCAAAGTTAATTTCAGGTGCATACCAGCCCACTCCAAAACCATCACCATTCAGGGGTTCTTCAATTTCGTTTGCATGGATGCTTTGGTTGATCAAAGAATTTTTTGGTTTATAAAGCAGGTCGTCCATGATTATGGGAGTGCCCTTATAGGCCATTAGTCTGCACATAGGTAGTTTGTTTTTGAAAAGGTAATAAAAAAGGCCGATGATTTTTCATCGGCCTGAATCTCCCCCTAGGAAATATTATTTAGTCTCTTTTTTCTTTTCAAATTTTAACGAGGCTGAGTTAAGACAATACCGCAATCCGGTAGGCTTTGGCCCATCATCAAACACGTGACCCAAGTGGCCACCACATCGACTGCACACTACTTCATCGCCCATCAGGTCATAACTTTTATCGGTGCCCACGGCAATCAATTCTTTACGGATGGGTTGATAAAAACTTGGCCAGCCTGTGCCTGACTCGAATTTAGTTTGGGAAGCAAATAATTCCTGATTACAGGCTGCGCAATGGTAAATCCCGTTTTCATGGTTATCCCAATATTTTCCAGTGAAGGCACGTTCCGTTCCCTTTTCACGCAGGATATAATATTCCTCCGGAGACAGCTGCTGTTTCCATTCAGCTTCCGTTTTTTTTATCTGAACGATTGGTGTGGCTGCAGGAGAATCTTTTTTTGCTTTTTGCTGCCCACACGCAAGGAGGGTTATTAACAGCAGGAGTGAAGTAAATTTCATGGTTTTCATTTTGATATTCAGGTTATTATTAACTCATAGAAAATACAAAAGCCCCCTCCGTCTGAGGGGGCTTTTGTTACCTAAACCTAAACCTATGAGAAGATTTTATCTGCTCGTTGTTGATAGAACGAAGGCCTAGGTATAATGTTACACTGATTATTAAAAAAATTGAGTTTATGTTCATTTGTTATTTCAGCTTGGCTTCAAATTGTTTTCTAAACTTCTCAACCTTTGGTCGTATCACATATGCGCAATACCCTTGGTTTGGATTTAACTCATAGTAATTTTGATGATAATTTTCGGCTGGATAAAATACGGTGAATGGACTTATTTCAGTGACGATTGGGTTTTTAAAAGCGCCTGATTGATTGAGCTGTATTTTGTAATCTTCAGCAATTTTCTTTTGTGCCTCAGTATGGTAAAAGACTACCGATCGATATTGGGTGCCTTCATCAGCACCTTGCTTGTTAAGCGTGGTGGGATCATGGGTGTTCCAAAATATTTCAAGAATTTCCGAAAAGGAGATGATCGTAGGATCAAATGTTACCTGAATCACTTCGGCATGGCCGGTTTGCCCTGAGCATATTTCTTTATACGTTGGATTTTTTGTTTTCCCTCCAGAATAGCCTGAAACTACTGATTTTATTCCCTTAACAGGAAGAAAAAATGCTTCGGTACACCAAAAACATCCCGACCCCAGTGTGGTAATCTCTAAATTATCATTCATAATTGTTTGCTTTGAGTTCTGTGCCCGCCCAGATAATGAGCAGAGAGAACATATCATACTAAGTGCTAGTACTTTCACACAATACAGAACCGATTTATGGCTAAAATGGTTTTGCTTAAATCGATTTTTGTCTTGTATCCGACCCTAATAGTTTGAGTAGAAACCGGTTAGGGCATTCGCTAACTTGTTATCCAGATCTTTTTTAGTCTCTACAATTAAGAAGTCACGCGCCATATAGGGTTCTTTAGACCCACATAGTTTTTTGGTTGCTGCAGGGATGGCGCGTTGATCGCCAGTACAGGAGGCCCATCGGTCACTCCAACGTTCTTCGCCAATTATTTCAGAATTTCGAAGTTCAGCATTGCTGTTTGCATCTTTTATAAAGAGCGTAATTGAACCCCGCGAGGTAATAGACTTTTCATAAATCGTCACGGATGCTTTTACTTTCTCATAGGTTGGAACTTTCACATTGTTTACGGTCTTTTCACCAACCTTAACACTATCCTTATATTCTTCTGTGCGTTTGTTTGTTACTGGCCTTGCTTCTGCATATCCATTTACAACTAATCTAACAAAATGATCAATCTGTTGAAGGTTGGCATCCTGAGCCTCTTGTGGAGAATAAAATTTAACAAACATGCTGGGTCTTACTCCAAAGATTACGGGCTCAAAATTCCAATCGTTATAATTACGCAAGGGCCGCTCTACAACTACTTTAATCGTAGCATTAAATTTAGATTGCTCCATCATCTCAATGGATTCTCGATAGCCAGGGGATAACGCGTTAGCATCAGCAAAAGCAAAGTAGGCGCGCTTGGCATCTTCACGCGTGTTTTTAAGCATCGATTGAATTCCTAATTCATAAGACTCTTCCGCAGCTTTCTCTTTTACTTCTGACAACTCTTTGTATTTATTAATAGGATTAGGAATGACTTTAAGAGCACCTGGTGAAGTTCGAATTTGTTCGTATAAATAGTTAATCCGATCATAATTTTGAACCGCATTTTTCCATTTATAATTAGCATTGGAAGCAATCTGATTTTGTGCATCTGATTCCAGATAATCGACTGCCATTTTATAGCTTGTTTTAAGAACTTCCCTGGATTTTTTATGATCAGGTTTTTGCCTTAATCGATTTACAGCTTGAGAAACAGCATCATAATAATCACCTTTTTTTAAGGCGGCTTTCCCTGAACTACAGGAATCTAATAACAGAGAAGAGACAATGACAATAAACAGTAATCGTATTTTCATATGTAAGCTTAAATCAAAATCAGTGCCTTAATTTAGTAAAATATGAAACGACTCCAATTTTTAAAGACAAGTGATTGATTATTAAGGCTGATAAGGGAAAAGATCAACCAATATATCGTCAATTAATCTACGCCAATTACCCCATGAGTGGCCTTCGTTCACCTCTCTGTAATGATATTCGCAGCTGCTTGCCTCCAAAAGTTCTTTCATCTTTCTGCTATCAGTACTCGTATCGTTAATCACACCGGCTGTCATGGATACTTTCATTTTGGGATCAGCTGGATTAGAGCACAAAGAATAAATTTGAGGCCGGGTATAAAATGCGGGTGATTGAATTCCAGCTAAACCAAAAACATCGGGTCTTGTAAATGCAAAATACGTGGCGGTGAGTCCACCCATAGATGTACCCATGATGCCTCGACTTTGAGCATTTGAAATAACAGGGTAAGTGGACTCGATTTTAGGAATCAATTCATCAACAAAGAAATTCAAATATTTGGTATTCATGGCGAGTTCACTCATGCGCCTGTTGTTTGCACGATTAACGGGCTCACGGTTATCAACAAATACGGCAATAACAGGTTTAATCTGTTTGTTGTAGATGAGATTATCCAATGCCACATTCATTTTTCCGAGTTGAGGATGCAGATACTCATATCCATCCGTTAAATAAATGGTGGGCAACTTGCCTAATTTTTCATACTGATAAGGAAGATAGACCGAATACGTAACCTGATAACCAAGAGCATTACTATTAACCAAAAAGTCATTTGAGATTTTTCCTTTCGGTACTTCCGATCGCTCAACCAGGGCCGGATCTTCATGCCAATCGGGCATTCGCAATTCTGAGTTAGGACTACCGCCACCCACACCCGACCACTGTTGGTTTTTATTTTCAGGATCAAGAATCCAGTTGGCGTCATCAATTAAAATTTTGTAATCGAGGCGGGCATCTTTTGGAAAAGCACACTTGAGATACCAGATGTTAGTGCCTGCTATTTTCTTTCCTTTGTTGGCAAAGTCCTTTTGATAACCCCAGCCGTTGAAGTCACCCATCCATTGCACGGTTTTGGCTTCGCCACGATAGAAAAAGTAGACAGAATCTTCTACAATAAAAGGTATCTTTTCATCTTTCTTTAGAGAGGACCACCAGATGTCTGATTCGGAACTTAACGTTGAACGGTTTGCCCTAGTCATAACCTCTTTTAGAGCACTATAGTCTTGACTAAATGCAGTTATGCTAATTAGAAACGAAGCCAAAGTGAGATTAACTCTCATAAATTCTTTTTTTAAGAAGATTTAATAACTACTTCATCATGATCATCAACCCGTAAACTTAACAACGCTGCGATCCCCATAGAGACACCACCACTTACCAGAATAAAAATTGATTGACCATGGAAAAGATGAGTAAGCATAACACCTAATAAAGTTCCAGCAACTATCTGTGGTATCACAATAAAAAAGTTGAATACTCCCATAAAGTATCCCATTTTTTCGGCAGGGAGTGAGCCTGATAACATGGCATATGGCATTGACAAAATACTTGCCCACGCAATTCCAACACCAATCATGGAGAACCAAAGCCAAAATGGATCAGAAATAAAATAAATGGACACTAATCCAATACCACCGCAAAGCAAGGCAATAAAATGAGTCATTCTTGCGACTTGTGTATTTTGCTATGATGGGCAAGAACAAAGCTGCTAACGCTGCAATTCCGTTATAGACACCAAACAAATTGCTTACCAGGTCTGCTCCATCGTTGTAGGCCTGAGACGTTGGGTCAGTCGATTTGAATATATAACTGGTTACGGCACTAGTTGTATAAATCCACATGGCAAACAGCGCAAACCATGTAAAAAATTGAACATAGGCTAGTTGAATCATTGTTTTGGCATTGTATTAAAATCTTTAACAATGTGAACGATACCCAAATATGCCTTTCCATTTTTTATGTACAGTGCAGCAAGAGGTGAACAATACCAAAGATCATTAAACCGAAACCTAACACATACAAGCTCCTTCTCCGAATTGGTACATAAAAGACCAGTGGAACGATTACTAATCCAATAACCGTAAAAAGATTCCTGACTTCTTAAAGAAAGACGATTGATAAATCCTTTCGTTCTCAATTTTTTTATGTTCTCGATTTCTGAGTTTCTCTTCACCAAGATCGGTAGGTGGATATTCTTTGGTTGAGAAGACTGTCCACATTACTGTAACGAATAGCATGAACGCTCCAATGTAATAGCTATATCGAATTGAATCGGGAAGTGTGCCTGCTTCGTGCAACATTCGAGATGCCGAACCAGTTGGTAAAAATGCTCGGAAGGAAAGAAGCGACGATGGCTCCAATTCCAATAAAAAAGCTCTGCATGGCAAAGCCTGTAGTACGTTGTGAAGGAGGTAGCAGATCACCCACAAAAGCGCGGAATGGCTCCATGCTAATGTTGATTGATGCATCCATAATCCAAAGAACTCCAACAGCCATCCATAGGGTTGGCGAGTTTGGCATGAGGCACAATGTTATCGAAGCGAGGATAGCACCCACAGCAAAGAATGGTCTTCTGCGACCCCACTTGGCATGCCATGTTCTATCACTGTAATAACCAACTAAGGGCTGAACAATTAATCCCGTAAGGGGAGCGGCAAGCCAGTATAAAGCGAGACTTGCTGTATCAGCGCCAAGCGTTTCAAAGATACGGCTGGTGTTGGCATTCTGTAAAGCAAAGCCAAATTGGATTCCTAAAAATCCAAAACTCATATTCCAGATTTGCCAGAAACTTAAGCGAGGTTTATGTTGAGTCATGCAGGGCGATAGTTAATCAGGTTACTTATGCAAGATAGTAGAAATTGGATACTCGATTCTTGATGCTTGAATGGACTACTTCTATCCAGTATCAAGAGTCTAGTATCTAGTATCCAGCTCAACTCCAACTCAATTCAATCTTTTCTGAAGTGTATTCTGCAAACGTCACTTTTACATTTTCTTCACCCATCGAATCGGGTTCATTAATAGGATCGTATTTTTCTAAGGGTGCAAAGAAAGAATGAACCTGATGAGATAATGCTAGTGTTTTTCCATTGAATGAAACTTTTTCAGCACTGGAACCGTGAAGAACAATCTTGATTTTCTTGTAAGGAGATGTGAAGTCACCTTCACTTGCTGAAATAGTTACTTTATTTTCAACGCCATTCATTTGAATCAATCGTTTTGAGCTTTTTCCGGATTGATAA
>CAWBCB010000002.1:0-13155 GCA_963787095.1 uncultured Cytophagales bacterium
GCGATGTGCGCGTGAGAATATCTCACGACTGGGCGTGGACACTCAAGTGGACGTGATGCAGGCCGATCTTTTCCCTGAAGGACGCGCAGCTCTTGTGGTGTGCAACCCCGCCTGGGTCCAGCTCGCCCGAGCTCGCCCCTTGAATATGCAGTGTTCGACCCGGACAGCCGCATGCTACGCGGCTTTCTCAATGGCCTGAAGGAACATCTTGAAGTGGGCGGCGAAGGCTGGCTGATCCTCTCTGACCTTGCAGAACACCTCGGCCTGCGTAGCCGCGACGAGTTGCTCGGCTGGATCGATGAGGCAGGCTTGCTGGTACTGGGAAGAACAGACGTCAAACCTATTCCCGCAGCCCGCGTATCCGACACCAGCGACCCGCTGCACGCCGCGCGCGCCGCAGAGCTGACTTCGCTGTGGCGACTCACGGCAAAACAATGATGCTGCGCAACAACGCACTGCCTCACTCTGGTGAAAATATGACCTCTGCCACTCAGCACATCACTCGCGCAGCTTTGATGCTGCTGAGCCTGTCTGTCACCCTGCCCTGCCTTGCCGACAATGTATACAAATGCCGCAATTCGCAGGGCAAACTTCAATATAGCGGTTCACCCTGCGAGGCACAGAAACAGGCCGTTTCTTCATGGGGAGCGGCGATCGATCCCGATCACCCGCAGCCCTTGCCGATGATTATCAAGGCTCAGGCAGGCGGTCATTTCTTCGTGGATGGCAAGATCAATGGTCATCAGGTGCAATTCCTGGTCAATACCGGGGCAACGACTGTTTCATTGCCAGCCTCTATGCAAAAAAACGCCAAGTTGTCTCGCTCCTGAGCGGCCCCTGTTGATGGTCCGCCCCTTCCGGGCGCCGCATCACAGCATCTCCGATGCCGGTCTGGTCGGCGGGGGCACGGTGCCGAACTACCGGGCGAAGTGTCGCTCCGCGCACAACGGCGTGCTGTTTCTCGACGAGTCCCCTGAATTCAAACGGGGTGTTTTTTGCGCAAGCAGGTATTTGTTTTGGAGCAACTCGAACACAGGTTTTTGGTTGGGATCTGAAAGCTTTATCTTATTAAGACTCACACCACCGCCTTGAATCATCTTTCTTGCTTCACCCTTAGAAGGAAAGATTGCAGCTTTGGTAACTTCCGAAAGCAGTTCGGTTACCGAGTTGCAGGTTTCAATGGCCGATCGACTCACTGTAACTTGCGGTACACCTTCAAATACCGAGAGAAGAGTCTCCTCATCTAAACTTTGCAAATCTTCGGTTACGGAATTACCAAATAAGATAGAGGATGCTTTAATAGCAGAATCATAGTCATCTTGCGAGTGAACTCGGATAGTTATATCCTTCGCCAATGCTGTTTGAAGGGCGCGTTGATGCGGAGCCTTAGCGTGTTCAACCAGCAAGGCTTCAATTTCCTCTTTACTCAATTGAGTGAAAATCTTAATAAAGTTAGATGCATCTTCATCAGATGTATTTAACCAATATTGATAGAACTTATAGGGTGAAGTCTTTTTCGGATCGAGCCAAACATTACCGCCTTCCGTTTTTCCAAACTTGGTGCCATCCGCTTTCTTAATCAATTGCGTGGTCAAGGCATAGGCTTCACCATCCTCTTTTCTGCGAATCAGTTCAGTTCCGGTAACGATGTTTCCCCATTGATCGGAGCCACCCATTTGTAATTTGCAATTTTTGTTTTTGTATAGCCAATAGAAATCGTAGCCCTGCACTAATTGGTAGGTAAACTCGGTAAAGGATAATCCGGTCTCCAAACGCTTTTGAACCGAATCCTTAGCCATCATATAATTGATGGTAATATGCTTACCTACTTCACGGATAAAATCAAGGAACGTAAACTCCTTGAACCAATCATAATTGTTCACCATCTCGGCCGAGTTGGCGGTGCCTGAGGAGAAGTCAAGAAACTTCTCTAATTGCTTCTTTACGCACGACTCATTGTGCCGAAGTGCCTCTTCTGATAGCAAATTTCGTTCGGCTGACTTACCGGAAGGATCTCCCACCATACCGGTGGCGCCTCCGACTAAAGCAAAAGGTTTGTGACCACATTGTTGAAATTGTAGAAGGGTCATGATCTGAACCAAATGTCCAATATGTAGTGAATCTGCTGTTGGGTCGAAACCTATGTAACCTGAAGCCATTTCTTTTTTCAGCATTTCTTCGGTACCCGGCATGATGTCGTGTAACATCCCTCTCCATCGCAGCTCTTCAACAAAATTCTTCTTCATGATTGTAATTAAGACCTCAAATATAAGGTACGGCTATCTATTTAAACAGGCGAAATTTAGTTGATAATTGAGTTTAATTAAATCGCTATAACTCATTGTAAATGAGAATACATATGTCATTTGAATTAATGTGAACAATAGAATTTCAATTGAACAACCTTTGAATTTTCTTGTAGCTCTTTTGACCATTGCATGAAAATTCCTGTATCATTGAATTTTTATAACCACCCTTACTATGCAACAACCTGATTCACTTAACTTAGTCGCTGAGTTTCACAAAACCTTTAAACATCCAATCCTTGAAAAGCCAGAAATCCCTGCTGAAAATAGATGCAAGCTACGCGTAGCTCTGTTAGCTGAGGAACTTAAAGAAATGGAAGTAGCTATTGCTGAGAAAGACCTGGTTGGAATAGCGGATGCGCTGTGTGACCTTCAATATGTATTATCAGGGGCTATACTTGAATTTGGGCTTGGAGAAAAGTTCAACGCCTTATTTGAGGAAGTTCAACGCTCAAACATGAGTAAAGCATGTAATTCGGAAGAAGAAGCAAATCGGACCATACAGTTTTATATGGATAAAGATGGTACGGAATGTTACCACAAAAAGGAGGGTGATAAGTGGCTTATCTATCGCAAGGCCGATAACAAAACGATCAAATCGATTAATTATTCACCCGCTGATTTGGATTCAATCTTAAGGTAGAATTCATACATAAAATTCCAGTTGGAATACTGCCTCCTGCCCCCGAATGGGAACAGGATGCAGGGCAATTATTGTCATATCATTATAAGCCTTTATATATTCAGAGCGGCTTATCCTTAATTTGCTCACCCCCGGACGAATCTTATGATACTGCATCCGGCCCGACTTATTAGCCGTGGCCGAATACATATATTCATAACGTATTGGAATAGGAGAGGGGATGTATTTCATCGCTTCAATCAGGCATAAGCATTTCTAAACTCAGTATGAAGCATGCTGTTTTGTGCAATATTGTATTGCGCTAACAACGAATATGCCCAGGTTGGCACATAATTGAAGCGATTTTCATATTCGCTAATTTTTGAACATAACTCGCTGACGTAGAACCTGATCTGATCAAGATTTCTACAATCACTTGGCCTTTCAAAATTCCTTGTTGTGAAATTTCTTAGCTCAATTTCCAGTTTTCTCTTTTCAAATTCGCTCATAGTGTTGTGTATTATTACACAATTGTATTGCATATTTATCAGATAAACAAATATTGACGTGCAAAATTGCACAATATTTTTATAGAGCCTTTTTAGGGCCCAATTTGGCCTATTTCAAATAAGCCAGGTATTTGTAATTGATCCCATTGGAGGAATCCTTCGATGGGTTTAGCAACCATCTTTCATCAAAAGAAAAATGGACTATCCACCCACACGGGTGATTATCTTTTGTCAGGCATGCAAAAGGATAGGTTTATTCGTTATTGTATTAACTTTAAGCGTTAATATTTTATTTTATGAACAATCAGGAATTAAAGGCTTTTGCAGATGCATGGCACGATAGTATGTTAGTAGCAGTAATTGCAATGGCGGCCGTGGCTGTCATTATTTTTTTACTTTATCACTTAAAAGTTTCTCTTCAAGGAAGTTATAAAGAGAAACATGATTACATCAACACGTTTGAGATTAAGCGGTATAAATTGGGTTTCGTTTTTTTGGGATTGGCTGCTGGTTTTTTAATTAATATGTACGGAAGGGATGAAATAGCCTGGCCGGGGATAGCATTTTTTGTTCGCATATTTTTTGGTATTTCAGGTGCCACAATGGTAATCTATATTTCCTCTTTAGTGCTGGATTATTACTATCCATCGATCGTTAATCGTAAATTGAGGAGGCTGCGTTTCGCGCCTCGCACCTCATCCACAGGTGGTAAAATGAAGTTGCTTAGTGAAGATGAAGAGGATGTTCACTTAAATGAAGGTATGCAGGCTGAAGAGAATATCTTCTCTATCGACTATGATGTTTGGGTTGATCAAAAAACGAATGAGATAAAAATTGAGAAATATCAAGGACATTTGATCTCACTTGAGTGCAATAATTGTGGTTTTTACACCATGCGCGTTAAGCAAGAGGAGATTATTGAGAAAAATGAAGATGGAACGCCAAAAGAGATACTAAAACACTATCAGTGTGCGTACTGTAAGAATGTAAGAGCCACGCAATTTAACGTTAACCGAAAAGAGGCAGAAGATTACAAACATGTTAAACCTGTTACTAAAAAGAGCTCTAAAAATATCGAATTAGTCAAAATTGACCTTCGCTCTAATACGGGAACAAAAAGAGCATTTGAATTTAGTTCCGTGGATGAGGCAAAGAAATTTTTAGATGAGTTTGACTTCAGTAAGGTTGACTAATTTTTAGTGGCATCTTGTTTGTACACCACCCCGTTTAAGTAAAGAAATTGTAATACATGAAAAAGATTCTGACTTCAATATTATTAGTTAGCCTGTTTCTTGGATTTGCCAATGGCACTCCTAAAGACACTCTTGATCTGAAATCAAAACCCGTGTTTGGAAAGGAAGCCCGGGTTATTTCCTACATACTTGATAACAACCATTATAGTAAGATAAAGCTGAATGATTCATTATCTGCGGCTATTCTTGATCGCTACATTAAAGAGTTGGATAATAGCAAGACGTACTTTTTAGCAGCTGACGTTAAGTTATTTGAAAAATTCAAATACTCCATTGATGATCTTACCCGGAATGAGAACGTGAATCCTGCCTTTGAAATTTATGAAGTGTTTAGTAATCGCTATCAGGAAAGAATGGATTATGTGTTGGGAACACTGATTAAGCAAACCTTTGATTATTCCGTAGATGAATATTATGAAACGGATCGGGAAAAGGAGAATTGGGCAACTAACAAACAGGAGCTAAATGAAATTTGGAGAAAGATTATTAAGAGCCAGGCATTGAGTTTAAAACTTGCTGGCAAAAAACAAGAAGAGATTGAGAAGACTTTAAAGACCCGGTACGACCGCTTTAACAAATCATTTTCTCAATTTAAATCTGAGGATGTGTTTAGTATTTACATGAATGCGATTACCGAGGCGTACGATCCGCACACCAATTATTTATCCCCCAAACAATCCGACCTGTTTAAGCAGCAAATGAGTTTGTCTTTAGAAGGCATCGGTGCACAGCTGCAAACGGACAATGATTACACCAAAATAGTTAACATTTTACCTGGTGGCGATGCACAAAAATCCGGAAAGGTTCACGTTAATGATTTGATTATAGCGGTGGGTCAGGGTAAGGATGGTGAAATGGTTGATGTAGTTGGATGGAGGATTGATGATGTGGTGAAGTTGATAAAGGGTCCTAAAGGCACAACAGTGCGATTACTTATCTTGCCGGCAAAAACGGGAGTTAATGGCCCTTCAGAGGAAATTACACTGGTACGTGACAAAATTAAATTAGAAGATCAGGCTGCTAAGAAGGAAGTTATCAACTATAATTTGCAAGGAAGGAATTCAAAATTGGGAGTTATTTCATTGCCAAGTTTTTATATGGACTATGATGCCTATCAAAAAGGAGATCCTAACTATAAAAGTACCACACGCGATGTTAAGAAACTGATTGGGGAATTAAAAGCGGAAGGAGTTGATGGTATTGTAATGGACCTAAGAAATAATGGAGGAGGGTCGTTACCTGAAGCCGTTGACCTTACCGGTTTATTTATAAAAGATGGCCCGGTTGTGCAGGTGAAAAACTCGATCAATAAAATAGAAGTGTTGCCTGATGATGACAAACAAGTTTTTTATGCAGGACCATTGGTTGTTCTAACCAATCGCTTTAGTGCTTCAGCCTCGGAAATATTTGCTGGCGCCATTCAAGACTATCAACGAGGAGTTGTAGTTGGAGAATCAACTTTTGGAAAAGGAACGGTACAGACCGTGCTAGACTTAAACAGATTTCTTAACGAGAAAGAACCCGTTGGTGAGTTGAAGTTAACATTTCAAAAATTTTATCGCGTTACAGGAAGCAGTACCCAACACAAAGGAGTAATTCCTGATGTAGCTCTTCCATCGGCATTTGAACCCGAACAATATGGAGAAAGTGCAAGTGCTAATGCATTGCCATGGGATGTGATTAAGCCAGCAAATTTTCAAAAAGCAAACGAGATTAATGGCCAGATTATATCGGGACTTAACAAAGCCTATTTAGATCGGGCTAAATTTGATGGACCTTTAAAAGCCTACATTTTAGAAACCGATGAACTTAGGAGTAAGCTTGCGCAATCAAAGATCTCACTAAGTGAATCTAAACGCAAAATCGAAATGGATGAGGCTGAAAGGAAAAAGGCTTCTGAAAAATTGGATACAAAATTAACCGGTAAGGAGGGCATGCCAGTTGACGAGCTGGTCAATCTCAAAGATGAATACCTACGAGAAGGGTTGTTGATTTTAGGGGATCTTGTTACAAAGAGATTTGGGTAAACATCAATTGCATTTTCATTTCTTTGTTAGAATTGAAGGACGTCAGGCAATTGCTTTTTAAGCTTTGAGGTTGGTGTATACAGTCGATATACAGCGGAGATACTAGCTTTACCGGTATTCAAATCAGCTCGCAATTGTGTGTTGGAGGCATCAATGCTAACATTACTGTGTATCCAGGAAATACCACCTGCCCATCTTGTTCCATTGTATCCTGCAAAAGCTCGAAAAAACGTGTTTGAACTTAACCCACTCGATTTTAAAGTTCCTTCCTCATTTTTTAGTGTATTGAATTGATAGACCAGACTGGAGGCAAGAGATCCTGTAAGGTAAAATCTCTTATGGATTACTAATGTGTAGGCATAACCTAAATTGGGACCAAATTGAAAAAAATTAAGAGATTGCGATTGTTCAGGTAATTGGGAGGAACGTTTTGGAATTAAAGAGCTATCTGCTTTTTCCAAGCCACCGAAAATCTCAGCACCTAGTAATAAAGAACCTGCCGACTTCTTTTGCCAGTCACTATTGAAAAGTGAAGCTCGATATGAAAAGCGTTTGTTGTTTAATACATACTGACCATTAACGCCAAATTGCCTTGCTTCAATATCAGGGCGTAGATAGTATTTTCCGCTAGCATCTTGGTATTCCTTATCATTGAGGTAAAATCCCTTATAAGACTGTCCTATTAAATCTATAATAAACTTGCGGAAGTATAAGTTTGCCTGCAAATCAAACCCTTTAGTGTTCCCTTTACGATCAGTATCATCAGGATTGATAAAGCCGAAACCATACCCAAGATTTAATGTGAGAGGTCCAAAAGTTCCGCCCATACCCAGGTTGAGTTTTGAGTTTGGCCTGTACCTAACTGATGATTGATTATTAAGGTAGCGAAATACAAGCGATGTGTATTTTTGTGATAAGAATACACGTACCATTATTAATGTATCGTACCGGTGTACATACGTGTTATCTGTTTGGCAGTAACTTTGAATATTCAGGAGTAAACAAGTGAGTAATACGTAAACGATTCGTTTAACAAATTGAATCATTTAGTTACCTTAATAGGCGTAAGAGTGTAGCCCTTTTCCTTAAAAAGATTGAGTAACCCGCCTTCACCCTCCAAATGGGAAATACCAACTGAAATAAAAGCAACATTTTCTGTAATCATCTTTTCAATAGAAACCATCCATTCTTTGTTACGGTTGTAATAAAAGCTTTCAATAAATTGTTGATTGTTTTCTAGCGGATGAAGGGTGTACTCAAATATTTCTTCCAGGTTCCCTTGCGGATAGTCTTTCATAAGTTTTTGAAATTCCGATTTCTGCTTTTCAAAATTATCCACACTGTGCAGTAGTGCAGCAGTTTGATCTTGCATGGTGAATGAATTAAGCGCTTCAGCTTCGCGCTCAACCGCTTCGAGGCTAAATGATTTAACTTTGTTTTTCTTTGCAAACTTTAAAAGTTCAATGTCATAGAATTTAACTTTTTCGCCTAATGAAAGTCGGGTCATAGAAATTGAAATGGCCAGCGGTTTTAGGTTAGCGTATTTCTCTTCAAATTGTTTTTTTGAAATTTTAAATTCGGTCTCAAAGAAAGTAACAACCTTATTGTAATCTTCTGGCGATAGATAAGTAGCAAGACTTTCTCCTTGTGGAAAATGAAGTGCTTTATTTAACTCATGTTGCGAGTGGTGATCTACCTGATCTTCAATAACAAAGATTTTTGATAATTTTATTTTTTCTGTTACTTCTTTGGGTAGATAGAATTCTTTCTCCCCAATAAATTTTAGGGAACCAAATAAATAGGAAGGTTTGGTAATACCATTGCCATTAATCTCCCATAGGATGGAGCTTTCTTGGGCCTTACTATGAGCAACGACTAGCAGAAGGAGTGTGATAACTAAGGCTGTTTTTTTCATGAGGTAAGTTTGAAGTAGCAAATAAAATGGAAATGAATGTAAAATGGAAAGAACTGGAATTTTTGCCGGAATAGCATGCTTTTTTTCTCTATTTTACGAACTGAAAAGTGGGGTTCTTTCTCCACGGTTTTCCACGGTTAAGGAATATGAGTGAAGAATTACTAAAAGCCATTGTTCAGCTTTTTGCCATTGTGGCGAAGGAAAGAATTACCGAAGATGAACGCTCCAACATCAAAGAATTTTTATCGCTTCACCTTAATCAAGAGGCTACCCGTTATTACCTAAACTTGTTCGATGATTTTTGCAAGGCCAATAAACGATTGGTTGAGCCTAGTTTGAATGTAGATGATGCCACATTAGAGTTTGTTGACGACTGGTCGCAGATTATTCAAATTGCCAAAAAAGTTAATCAGGCTTTAACCACCCAGCAAAAGGCGGTGCTGGCCATCAAGATTATTGAATTGTGTTATGCCGATGGCCAGCTTTCGGAGCGACAAAGCAATTTGATTTACTACATAGGCGAAGCCCTAAAAATTCCACAACGGGATGTGAAGGCTATGAGCACCTTCGTTCAGGGGCAGGATATTGAAGAGCTAGCGTCCAAAAATATTTTGGTGATTGATGAGGGGTCTGGTGGTTCTGAGTTTCCTGGCCCGCGCATTACAGCAAAGGACTTAACGGGGTTGATAGCCATTCTGCGATTAGCAGATATTGAAACTTACTTGATAAAGTATTTAGGAATCACACCCCTCTATCTAAATAGTATTCCTTTAAAGAGTCGTAAGATTGATGTGTTTGCAACAGGGAGTGCGATTAGAGGCTCTAAGATAGATCCAATTTATTATTCAGATGTTGTTGGTAAGTTTTTATTTGAAGAAAGTGAAACAGAGATTTCGTTTGTCTCGGAACATATTTTCTATCATTTCAAGAGTGGTAAAGCAGGACTTCAAAATATTAACATAGCCGAAACAGGAGGGAAGTTAATCGGATTGATGGGCGCCAGTGGCTCGGGCAAATCAACATTATTAAGCGTTTTGAACGGGTCTGAGAATCCATCGAGTGGCCGCGTGTTGATTAATGGCATTGATATCCACAAAGAAAATAAAAAGGTTGAGGGTATCATTGGATTTATTCCACAAGATGATTTATTGATTGAGGATCTTACTGTTTTTGAAAATCTTTATTATTCTGCTCGACTTTGCTTTGGTCACTATTCAAAAGAAAAAATTGCTGAATTAGCCGAAAAGGTATTACTCAACCTGGGGCTCTCTGAAATTCGCGATCTTAAAGTTGGATCGCCTCTTGCTAAGACGATTAGTGGCGGTCAACGAAAACGACTGAATATTGGATTAGAATTGTTACGGGAGCCCACGGTACTTTTTGTTGATGAGCCCACCTCAGGACTTTCTTCACGCGATTCAGAAAATATTATGGATTTGCTAAAAGAATTGTCGTTGCGAGGCAAGATGATTTTTGTAGTGATTCACCAGCCTTCATCCGACATCTTTAAGATGTTCGACACACTGATTATTTTAGATGTGGGAGGTTTTCAGATTTACTATGGCAATCCTGTTGAATCGGTAAATTATTTTCAGGAAATTATTAACGCAGCCAACAAAACACCTGGTGCTTGTCCCGAATGCGGAAACATTAATCCAGAACAGATTTTTAATATTATTGAAACCCGTGTTGTTAATGAGTTCGGTCGATTCACTCACACACGAAAGATTTCTCCAGGACAATGGTATCAATACTTCAAGCAAAAAATAAAAATATCTAAAGTTGTTGAGGTAGATGATCCGCTGCCGGTGGTTCAAAAGATTCCTAATTGGTTTAAGCAGCTTTGGATTTTTATCATTCGGGATGTGTTGGCGAAAGTGGCGAACAAACAATATGTTGTTGTTACACTTTTACTATCACCCATCCTTGCGTTTTTCATCGCTTACTTTGTTAAGTATTACGATGCAGTGGGCGTGGAGTCTCCTCATTACACCTTCTTTCACAATACCAATATTCCGGTCTATTTTTTCATGAGTGTAGTAGTGGCGCTATTTATCGGTTTGATTGTAAGTGCTGAAGAAATATTTCGAGATCGAAAAATATTAAAACGCGAACGATACCTGAACCTGAGTAGTAGTAGTTACTTGATCTCTAAAATTTTTATTTTGTTCAGCATCTCAGCTATTCAAACGATTAGTTTTATTTTGTTGGGTAATTGGATTTTGGAAATTCCTTTTAGTGAATTGAGATATTGGTTAATTCTTTTTTCATGCTCTTGCTTTGCCAATGTGTTAGGTCTTAACATCTCCTCGGCTTTTGACTCAGCTGTTACTATTTACATTCTCATTCCGATATTAATTATACCTCAACTGCTACTAAGTGGAGTGGTCATTAGTTTCGATAAGTTCAATCCCAATGTTGGCACTCCAAACGGTATTCCCGTATTGGGTGAGTTAATGACTTCCCGCTGGGCTTTTGAAGCCTTTATGGTTACTCAGTATAAAGATAATCCACATGAAAAGCAGTTTTATGCGTTAGATCAACAGGCTTCATTGGCGGAATATAAAAAGGTATATTACATACCCGCACTTGAATCAAAATTGAATTTTGTTCTTAACAACAGAGGCAAATGGCGGGATCGATCTGAATCTAATCCAGTAAAAAAATCTCTTGACTTGCTTCGTTCAGAAATAGGGTTTGAATTAAGGAAAATTGGTGAGGATCGGTTTCCTGCCTTGGATAAATTACAAATTGGAAAATTTGATTCACTCACATTTCATAAAACAGATACATTTTTACGAACCCTCAAACAGTATTATACGGTTCGGATGGGGAAGGCTACTACAAAAAAGGAAGAGATTATTACCTCATTGACAAATACTCCAGAAAAGTCGAAACTGTATAATGAGGAACGAATGCAGTATGAAAATGAATCAGTTCATAATATGGTCATTAACTCAGGCAATCTTACTCGTATAGTTGAATGGAAGGGGCATCTGATTCAAAAAATTTACCCGATTTATTTTGAAGATCATCGGCCGGCCAATTATCTGGACTTCACTTCAAATTTTTATGTTCCTACAAAACCCTTTGCTGGAAGAATTTTCGATACCTATTATTTTAATATTGCCGTAATCTGGTTCTTATCCGTAGTACTTTATATAGCGCTTTATTATCAACTGCTTCGCAAACTAGTGAATGGTCTTGAGCGGTATAGAAAGTACAGAAAGAAGGATCGGGAATAAAACATCTTTCTTATTTTTGAAGTCACATTAAAAAGTACAATTTATGAAAATGAAATATTTGATTCTATCCTTTGCTTTTGCATTTACACTTTTATCCTGTTCTGAGAAGAAACATGAACATGAAGAATCAGAAGAAGTAACGGAACATAATGATGCGGATGAGTGGCCTGCCATGGATTCCTTTCATCTGGTGATGGCGGAAGCTTTTCATCCTTACAAAGATTCTACTAACCTTGAACCAGCAAAACGACTTGCAGAAGAAATGGCACTAGAGGCAGAGAAGTGGGCAAGTTCACCATTACCTGCAAAGGTAGATACCGAAGCTGTTAAAGAACAATTGAATCAATTAAAAGCCGATACCCGTTCGTTAGCTGATCAGATAAAAAATGGCACATCGGATGAAGTAATTGGCGCTTCCCTAAAGGCTCTTCATGATAGTTTTCATGGAATTATGGAAGCATGGAATGGTGGTGGTGAAGGCCATGAGCATGAACATTGATAGACCAGGAAATGAAAATGAAATGGAGGACGTTGTCCTCCATTTTTATTGTGGGTGATTTTCTTTTAATCGGTAGTTCTATAAAATTCATTTTCTGTTAACTTTCCTTGAAACTACGATTGAAATGCACGGAACAGTAATAACCAAAGAAGAAAAGAAAACACTGTGGTATGTAATCATGGCCTCATCAGTGGGCACGCTCATTGAGTGGTATGACTTTTATATTTTCGGAAGTCTTGCTGTTATTCTGGCGCAACAGTTTTTTCCGCAATCAAATCCAACAGCCGGGTTACTTTCTACGCTTGCCACATTCGCGGCAGGGTTTATTGTAAGACCCTTTGGTGCCATTGTCTTTGGGCGATTGGGTGACTTGGTGGGTCGCAAGTACACGTTTCTGGTAACATTAATTTTAATGGGTGGTTCTACATTTGCCATTGGTTTAATACCTGGGTTATCAAGTGATAGGTATTGCTGCACCTATTCTTGTATTGATCCTTCGTTTGCTACAAGGGTTGGCCTTAGGGGGCGAATATGGTGGTGCTGCTACCTATGTAGCCGAGCATGCACCGGCCGCTAAGCGAGGATTCTACACCAGTTTTATTCAAACTACGGCAACGCTTGGGTTGTTCGTTTCAATAGGAGTAATTCTAGCAGTACGCAACTGGATTGGCATCGAAGCATTTAATGAATGGGGCTGGCGTGTACCGTTTTTGGTTTCGGCTTTGTTAGTGGGTGTTTCCATTTTTATTCGGCTACGCATGCAAGAGTCGCCCATGTTT
>CAWBCB010000003.1:0-87683 GCA_963787095.1 uncultured Cytophagales bacterium
GTGGAGGCGAAGGGCAAGGCTGCCGCACCTGTCCGGCAGCGCCCCGGCGAGAAGCCGCCGATGCACCGCGGGCTCTCGGCCCGCCTCTCGGGCCGTTCGTCCTCGTCCGGGGTGGCGGTCGTCATCCGGCCGATCGCGTCATCGATGCCGCCCGGGACGACGCTCCGGGTCGAGATCCTGGCCGACCACCGCGGCTCGGAGCTCCGCGCCGACGTCACCGCGGAGGCCGAGAACGTCCACGTGCACACCTGGGTCGATGGCGTCGAGTCCGTGGACCGGACCTTCAGGGCTCCCCGTCGGAACGAGGTGGATCTCCTCGGCGAGGCCCTCGAGGGAGGTTCGCGCGACCCGGTGGCCGTGGGCAGCATCCGGATGGCGGCCGCGCTCGTCGGCAGCCGGCCCCAGGGCTGAACCGGCGGCCAGGATCGTGCTCCCCCTGCCCACCCTGCGCATCGTGCCCCCCGATGCCGTCGCGGCGACCGCCGCCGGGATCATCGCTGATGCGCTCGCCCGGGCGGTCGCGGCCAGGGGGCTTGCCCACTGGGCCACGACCGGGGGCTCCGCGGCACCCGGCATCTACGGGTCGCTGGCGGCGTCGCCGCTGCGCGACCGCGTCCCCTGGGACCGGGTGCACACGTGGTGGGGCGATGACCGGTGGGTCCCGTACGACGACGCCGAGTCCAACGTCCGGCCGCTCACCGAGGGGCTGCTGGGCGAGGTGTCCGTGCCGGCCCGGAACCTGCATCCGTGGCCGATCCCCGAGGCGATCGAGGCCGGCGAAGGCCCGGACTGGGCGGCGGCCCGCTACGCCGAGGCACTCACGGCCAGCGTTCCCCTCGACGGGTCGGGGACGCCGGTGCTGGACCTGATCGTGCTCGGCGTGGGACCCGACGGCCACATCCTCTCGGTGTTCCCCGACTCGGCGGTGTGGGACGCCCAGGGTTGCTGTGCAGCCGTTCCCGCGCCCACCCACGTGGGGCCCCACCTCGACCGGGTGACGCTGCACCCGCGGCTGGTGGCGGCGGCGCGGTCCGTGCTGGTGGTCACCGCGGGGGCGTCCAAGGCCGCGAACCTGGGGCGGGCCTGGTCCGGGCATGACCTGCGCGCGCTGCCGGTGCGAGCCGCCCGCCTGCCGACCGCGACGTGGGTGCTGGACGAGGCCGCTGCCTCCGCGATCCCGCGGCCCTGAGCCATGGCGGCACGCCCGAGCCGGCCGTCCGAGCCACCGTCGGTCATCGACCTGCCGGAGCTCGCATCGTTCGTCGCCGGTCGGCTGCAGGCGGGCGGGCGACTACGATGGGCTCGCGTTCGACGACGTGGACCTTGGCGGCCAGGCGGCCGTGGGGGCGTCGTTCCGCGAGTGCCGCTTCACCCGCTGCGCGATGGACGCCGCCGGCCTCGCCCGCTCGAGCTGGTCCACGTGCCTGCTCGATGACGCGCACGGGGTCACGGTGGATCTCGCGGACTCGACCTGGCGCGAGGTGATCGTGCGCGATGCCCGCATCGGGGCGCTCTCGGCGCCGGGCGCGAGCCTGACGCACGTGCGGATCCGCGGCGGCAAGATCGACTACCTCGGCCTGGCCGGCGGCCGGCTGCGGGACGTGGCGATCGAGGACTGCGTGGTGGGCGAGCTGGACCTGGGCGGCGCCGAGGTGCGCAACCTGGCGATCCGGGGCGGGGCGGTGCGAGCGCCTCGACGTCAACGCGGCCCGGCTCACTCGGCTTGACCTCCGCGGGACGCGCCTGGGAACCGTGCGCGGGGTCGACGGGCTGCGGGGGGCGGTGCTCGCTCCCGACCAGCTGCTCGACCTCGCGCCGCAGCTCGCCGACCACGTCGGGATCCGCGTCGAGCCCGCGACCCACCGACTCCCCCACGGCTCATGACCGGCCCGTTCTCCGCCGCTCCCTTCCTCCAAGTGCCGTCGACCGACGATGCGCGCCTCGCGGTGTTCGAGACGCTGGCCGGTGACGCACCGCCCCGTCACCAGGAGGCGATCCCGCTCCTCCTCGTCCACGGCAGCGGATCGGACCACACCACCTGGCGCGTCGCCGGGCCCCTGCTCGCCGCCCGTCGACCGGCCTACGCGATCGACCGACGCGGGCGCGGAGCCTCCCTCGACGGCGCGGTCTACACGGCCGGCCGGGAAGGGTGGGACGACCTGGTCGCGGTCGCGGACGCGCTCGCGGCCGCCTGCGGTCGCCCGATCGCGGTCTTCGGGCACTCGTTCGGCGGCCGGCTCGCGCTGGCAGCCGCGCCGGGAACCCGGGCGATCGAGCGCGTCATCGCCTACGAGAGCGCCCCCGCTGTCGGCGGTTCCGCGAGGGCGGCCGGGGAGCGGCTGCTCGATCGGCTCCGCGACGACGTCGAGCGTGGCAGCTGGGACCAGGCCCTCGCACGCTTCCTCGTCGACGGCGCCGGCCTCCCGCCCGGCGAGCTCGAGGCCTTCCGGGCGAGCCCGCTATGGGCGCAGCGGGTGTCGACCGCTCCGAGGATCGTCCGCGAGCTCGACGCCGCGCTCCACGACCCGGCCATCGGCGCGGATGCCCTCGCCCTGGTGACCGTCCCCGTCCTCCAGCTCGTCGGCTCGGCGTCACCCGCGTGGTTCCGCCGCGGTGCCGAGGCGATCGATGCCCGGCTTCCGAACGGGAGCCTCGTCGTGATCGACGGGGCGAGGCACGGCGCCCATCACACCCATGCCGTCGCGGTGGCAAACGCGGTCGAGTCCTTCGTGGATCGGTAGACTGGGCGGCCATGGAGATCATCGGCTGGCTCATCATCGGTCTGCTGGCGGGCTGGCGTCGGGCTGGATCGTCGGCACCCGCAGCGTCAACGGCTGCCTTCCGACCATCGTGGTCGGGATCATCGGCGGTGTGATCGGCGGCTGGCTGAGCGAGCAGATGGGGTTCGGACAGGTGCAGGGGTTCGTCGGCGCGCTGGTCTTCGCCACCCTCGGCGGAATCCTCGTCCGGATCGTCCTGCGGGCCCTCGAAACCCAGCGCTGACCTTCCGGGACCGCCGTTCGGCCCATCCGGTTGGGACCGTCGGCCCGTCACGCCTCGTGCCAGAGGGCTACCATCCGTTCATGACTGACCCCGTCGCGTCGCCTGCCGACACCCGCTCCTACTCCCCCGGCCTCGAGGGCGTGATCGCCGGCGAGACCACCCTGTCCTACATCGATGGCGAGGCGGGCCGCCTGCTGTACCGCGGCTACCCCATCGGAGAGCTGGTCCACGCGGCGGTCCTACGCCGCGGTCGCGGAGCTGCTGTGGACGGGCGAGTGGATGCCGGACGCCAAGCTGCCGTGTCGCGCCCGTGCCGGACGCGGTGATGACCGCGCTGCGGGCGCTGCCCGCACGACGCCCGCCCGATGGACGCGCTGCGGACGGCCGTCTCGGTCTGGGGCGCGGTCGACCAACCCGGCCTGGCCGCCGACCGTCGGAGCAGGCGCGCGCCCTCACGGCGTTCTCGCCGTCCGCGCTGGCCGCCTTCGCCCGGCTCCGCCAGGGCCTGGAGCCCGTCGCGCCCGGACCCGGACGCTCGATCTCGTCGCCGGGTTCCTCTACCAGCTCAACGGCGAGAAGCCGGACCCGGCGACCGCCCGCGCGCTCGACGCCTACTTCATCGTCGGCGCGGAGCACGGCTTCAACGCCTCCACGTTCACCGCGCCGCGTCATCACCTCGACCCGTGCGGACATCGCGTCCGCCGTGTGCGGCGCCATCGGCGCGATGAAGGGTCCGCTCCACGGCGGCGCCCCGTCCGAGGTCGTGGAGCAGATCCACGCAGGTCGGCACGCCGGAGCACGCCGAGGAGTGGGTGCGGCGACGCGATCGACCAGCGACGAGCGCCTGATGGGCTTCGGCCACCGCGTCTACCGCGCCTACGACCCGCGGGCCGCCGCCCTGCGCGAGGTCGCCGAGGGCGATGGAGCACCAGCCCGAGTGGCTGGAGCTCGCGATCGCGGTCGAGGACGTCGCGCTGCGCGTGCTGGCCGAGAAGCACCCGGACCGCGCGCTCAAGACCAACGTCGAGTACTACGCGGCGCCCGTGCTCATGGGCGTCGGGCCTCACGCCGGACCTGTTCCCGGCCACGTTCGCGCTGGCGCGTCACGCCGGCTGGACCGCGCACGCCATCGAGCAGGGCGCGAACAACCGGCTGATCCGCCCGGACGTGAAGTACGTCGGCCGCGGAGCGCCTCGGCCCCTGCCGCCGGGGTAGCGCTCGGCGGCCGCGGGACGCGGAGCCCCCTACAGGTACCCGCGCCGGCGGAAGAAGACCAGGACGCGCGGTGAGCATCGACGGCCATCGTCGCGATGATCGCCCAGAACTCGATCAGGCTGCTCGTCGCCCGGCAGGTCGACGTTCATGCCGCCGATCGACGCGATCAGGGTCAGCGGCAGCAGCGCGACGCTGAACGCGGTCAGGACCCGCAGGCTCTCGTTCAGGCGGTGCGAGAGCACGGACTCGTTCGAGTCCTCGAGCGCCTCGGCGACCTCCTTGTAGTTCTCCAGGACGTCCCAGATCCGCTCGGCCGCGTCGGTGATGTCGTCGAAGTAGATGTCCAGCTCCTCGGCCAGGTAGCGCTGCTTGGTGCGCTCCAGGTCGCGGAGCACGGCGCGCATCGGCCGGACGACGCGCCGGAAGTTGATGATCTCCTGCTTGGCGTTGGACAGCTCGCGCACGATCTCGGCCGACCGGCCCTCGAAGATGTCGTCCTCGAGCTGGTCCAGCTTGTCGCCCATCTTGCGCAGCATCGGGAACGAGGCGTCCACGCAGGTGTCGACGATCTTGTACAGCAGGTAGCCCGGTGCCCTTGGAGAAGACGTCCTCGCGCACCTCCTCGCGCTCCCGGTAGCGCTCGAACATCGCCGCCAGCGGCGGCAGGTTCTGGTCGGGCAGCGTGATCAGGTAGTCCGGGCCGACGAACAGGTCCAGCTCCGCGGTGAGCAGCCGGTCCTGCGACTTGTCGAACACGCGGGAAGTGGAGAACGATGAACAGGTAGTCGTCGTACGCGTCCAGCTTGGGACGCTGGTTGCGTGACGCGACGTCCTCGATGGCGAGCGGGTGGAACCCGAACTCCCGCTCCAGCCACTCACGGTCCGCCTCGCGCGGGTCGCTCCAGGTTCAGCCAGCGGACACCGCCGACCGTGATGACGTCGGGTTCGTTCTGCTCAGGCTCGGGCCGGCGGCCCGGGCGAGCGTGACCGGCCGTGACGCCGCGCAGCCTGGGCCGCGACAGAAGGTTCGGCACTTGGAGGGACCCCGGTCGTCATGAGCGCGATCCTAGCGCAGCGGAGCGGATCCGATCCGTCCACCAAGGAACTCCGGCGCGCCGGTTGCGGGAATCTGCCGACGCGCCCGATCCTTCGCTCGATGCCCCCAACCGACCTCGCACCCCATCGCCCGCCTCGTCGGCCGTGCGCCTGCTGCATCCTCCACGGCGATCTTCCCGGGCCTCGGCCACCTCGTCGCCGGACGGCGGCGCTGGGCCGCCGTCCTCGGCCTCCCGGTGCTGGTCGCTGCTGGTCGTGCTCGGCGGAGCCGCGATCGTTGGGATCGCAACCGGGAGCACGACCTCGCTCGCGGCGCGCCTGTTCGACCCGGCCGTGCTCGGTGTGCTGCTCGCGCTCCAGGGCCTGGTGCTGGCGTGGCGCCTCGGGGCACTCGGTGCCGTCGTGCGGTCTGCGGCGGCCCCCAGGCGGGCATCCACGACCGTGCGTCGCCTTCGTCGTGGCCGTGGCGCTCGTCGTCGGGCCGCAGGCCTGGCTTGCGACCCTGACCCTCGATGCCCGGAGTGCGGCCCTGGCCGTGTACGAGCCCGTCGACTCCGGTGGGGCCTGGGTCCCGGACCAGACGCCGCCGCCGGTCGCATCCGACGACCCCGACTTCGGTGTCGAGTCGCCGTCGCCATCCGCATCGGCAGCAGCCATCGCCGTCGCCATCCGAGTTCACCGGAGGTGCCCCGCGTCAACGTGCTGCTCATCGGCATGGACTCGGGCGTGGGCCGCGAACACGGCGCTCACCGACACGATGATCGTCGCCTCGCTGGACCCGGTCGGAAAGACGGTGTCGATGGCGTCCATCCCGCGCGACATGGTGGACGTGCCGCTGCCGGACGGCCGCATGTTCAAGGGCAAGATCAACGGCCTCGTCTCGTACGTGCGCTGGAATCCCGGCAAGTTCCCGGGCGCCAAGGGACGGCCAGTCCGTGCTCGCCGCGGCGCTCGGTGGCCTCCTGGGCATCAGGATCGACATGTGGGCACAGGTCAACCTCGGCGGGTTCGTGTATCTCGTGGACTCTGTCGGCGGCGTCACGATCAACGTGACCGATGGCTTCTGCGATCCGCGCTACGACGAGTACGGGATCAACGGCTTCGGCGTCGCCCCCGGTCGGTACCACATGAACGGCAACCAGGCGCTCGCCTATGCACGCGTTCGCAAGGCGGCCGGCGAGAGCGACTTCACCCGCGCTGCCCGGCAGCAGGAGCTGATCGCGGCTCTGCGGGACCGCATCGTGCAGGGCGCCTTCCTGGCCAACCCGGGCGCCTTCCTCGAAGTCGTTGGGCAAGACCATCTCGACCAACATCAAGCCCTCGTTCATCGCGGACTACATCGACATCGCCGCCTCGGTCGGGCGCAAGGACGTCTTCCGGGTGGTGGTCAAGAGCCCGCTGGTCCGGAGCGGCTACGACCAGCGCGGCTCGATCCAGCTGCCGCAGTACGAGCGAGATCACGGCGATGGCGGAACGCCTGTTCACCCCCAGCGGGACGCGCCCGGAGGGCTTCGACACGATGCCGTCAGCGGGCACGGGCGCCACCAAGAACGCCTCGTCGTCCACGACCTGCGGCATCAAGGCCACGCCCAGGCCGACACCCAAGCCGACAGCGATGCCGTCCGCCTCGCCCAGCGCCAGTCCGACGCCCGAGCCCGACGACCCGGGCCCACGCCGGCGCCGACACCGTCCACGCCGGCGCCGACTCCATCACCGACCGCCGTCGCCGACTCCATCGCCGACGCCCGTCGCCGGCGTAGTCCGCCGCGGCCACGGCGTCCGTCTTCGACCGCACCCTTCATGGCGCCGTAGACGGCCAGCGCCCGGGCCCGGGCCTCCGCGTGGTCCACGATCGGCGATGGGTAGTCGACGCCGATCCGGCAGCCGGCCGCCGCCTGGGCCGCCTCGCTCATCTGCCACGGCTGGTGGATGAACGCGGTCGGGACCCCGCGCAGCTCCTGCACCCAGCGTCGGACGTAGGCGCCGTCCGGATCGAACCGCTCGCCCTGCAGCGTCGGGTTGAAGACGCGGAAGTACGGCTGCGGGTCTGTGCCCGTGCTCGCCGTCCACTGCCAGCCGCCGTTGTTCGAGGCCACGTCGCCGTCGACCAGGTGCCGCATGAACTCGGCCTCGCCCAGCCGGTAGTCGAGGAGCAGGTGCTTGGCCAGGAACGAGGCGGCGATCATCCGCGCGCGGTTGTGCACGAACCCGGCGGCCCGCAGCTGGCGCATCGCCGCGTCCACCACCGGGTAGCCGGTGCGACCCTCGGCCCAGGCCTCGAACGCTGCCGGGTCGTCGCGGAACGGCAGCCGCGCGAACGCCGGCCGGAACGGCTCGCCGAGCCACGCGCGGGTGATGCCACAGGACGTGGGCGTAGAACTCGCGCCAGGCGACCTCGCCGATGAAGATGCGCCGCCCCTCGCCCGCACCCGTCGGCCCGGTCGACCACCTCCACCGGCGAGAGGAGCCCGAACCGCAGGTCCTGGACTGAGGCGGGACGAGCCGTCGAGGTCGAGGCGATTGCGCGCGGCGGCGTAGGCGTCGACGCGCGTCGCCGCGCCAGCCAGCGCGTCGAGCCGCGCTCGGGCAGCCGCCTCGCCGGGCGCCGGGATCAGGGCCGGATCCGCGGTCGGCGCGCGACCTCAGGTCCGGGATCGGGTCGGGGAGTGCGCCCGGCGCCGCCGGGCGCAGGGATCCGGTCCGGGGCCGGCAGGACCGCGCGTCGCGGTCGAGCGCTCCCAGGCCCGCCGGAACGGGGTGTAGACCGTGTAGGACCGCCCGTCCCGGGTCGTCGATCTCGTCTGGCTCGTGGACGTACAGGCCGCGGATCGGCGTGAACCGCGATCCCGGTCGACTCGAGCGCGACGGCCACGTCGCGCGATCCCGCGGCGGCCGTACGGGCGTGGCATCGCGGGTGAGGAAGAGGTCGTGACGCCCGACCTCGCGGGCGAACGCGGGGAGCACCTCGGCCGGCCTGCCACGGAGGACGCGGAGCGCCGGCGCCCCTCGGCCGAGCGACGCGGACAGGCGCCACCACGGACTCGCGCATGAACCAGCTCCGGTTCGGCGCGGGCCAGCGACCGTTGAGCAGCGCGTCGTCGAAGACGAAGACAGGGATCACGACGTCCGCCGCCTTCCACGGCGGCCGTCAGGGCGGGCTGGTCGTGGAGGCGGAGGTCGCGGCGGAACCAGACGATCGCGACGCGGGTCATGCCTCATTGATCGCGCGGCGCTGACCCGCCGGCGAATGGCAGGGCATGATGCGGGAGATGACCGGCCGATTGCGATCACCCTCCCGGACCCCTGCCTCGTCGTGCTCATCGGGGCGGCCGGTGCCGGCAAGTCCACGTTCGCCTCCCGGCACTTCGGCCGTCCGGCCGTCCTGTCATCGGACGCGTTTCGTGAGCGCATCGCGGGCGACCCCCGTGACCAGGGAGCCACACGACCGGCGTTCGCGGCGCTGCACCGGGCCCTGGCGCGCGACTCCGGCGGGCTCCGGCCTGACCACGGTCGTCGACGCCACCAGCGCCACGGTGCCCGCCCGGGCTGCCCTGCTTCGGGAGGCGCGGGCGCCGGCGTGCCGGCCGTCGCCATCGTGCTCGACCTGCCGGCGGACGTCGTCCTCGCCCGGAACGCGACCCGCGGGACGGCGCGCGGTGCCGGACCGGCGCCGTGCGCTCGCACCTGGGCGACTCGCCCGCACGCTCGCAGGTGGGCACCTGGAGCGCGAGGGCTTCGAGCGCGCCTGGCGGATCCGGCCGCGGAGCCTCGCGTCCGGATCGTGCGCGCCGGTCCTGAGGGATCGTGCGCGGCCGGTAGGCTGCCCCCTAGCCCTCCGTCGAGCCGGACACGCCCGAACGGCGTCGCCCGGAGCTCCACCCAGACGCCCGTTCTGCATGTAGACGTCCTCGCGGGCGATCTCGAGCGCATCCGCCTCATCCTCGGCACGCACGATCAGGATGGAGCGGTCATGTCCGTGAACGCGCCCGGCTACGACGATCGTGCCCTCGGCCATGAGCTCGGCCATCCGGGCGAGGTGCCGGGGCCGGAACGGGCACGCGGGTCTCGGCGGCGTCGGGTGCATAGGTCGCCTCGATCACCCAGACGGTCTCCATCGAATAGGCGGGCGCGTCGGCTGGACCAGACATCGGTGATCTCCAACATGGCCTGGCTGGCGGCCGGCCTTGGGGCGCTCAGTGCGGGATGAGGGCCTCCGGATCCTCGAGCATGACGGCGACGTCGGACGGGATCTGGCCCGCGACCACGTCGGCGATGGACACGTGCTCGAGCACGCGCCGGAGGCTCACCCGCGTCGCCAGCCACACCTCGCGGAGCGCCGTCGCCGAGCCGGTGAACTCGAGATGCTCCGGCCGCAGCCCGCGGACGTCCGCGAGCGGACCCTCGACGGCCCGGATGACGTCCGCGATCGAGATCTCCGACGCCGGCTTCGCCATCCGGTAGCCGCCGACCTGCCCGCGCAGCGAGCGGACGAACCCGGCCCGACGGAGGTCGACGAGGATGTTCTCGAGGAACGAGAGCGGGATCTCCTGGCCGGTGGCGATCTGCTCGGCCTTGAGCGGCACGTCGGCCCGGTGCGCGGCGAGCTCGCACAGGGCCCGGACCGCGTAGTCGACCTTGGCGGAGATCCTCACCGGGCGCATCGTAGCGGTCGCGGTCACCCTCCGGCCGAGCCGGCCGTGATCAGGACGATCGAGACGGCGGTCAGGACGATGCCCGCGACGTGGCTCCGGGTGAGGTGCTCGCGCAGGATCGCGATGGCGAGCACCACGGTGACCACGGGGTAGAGCGACGACAGCACGACCGCCACGGCGAGGTCGCCCATCTGCGCGGCGAGGATGAACGTCGCGTTGCCGGCCATGTCCAGCAACCCGATCACGAGCAGCTTGCCCAGGATGTCCGCGGGAAGCCGCCACGGCTGGCGCCACAGCACGATCAGCACGGCCATCACCACCGCCTGCAGCAGCCGGATGATGACCAGCAACCCGAACGCGCTGTCGCCGCTGAACTGCCCGATGCAGATGTTGAACCAGGCGATGGCGAGCCCCGCGGCGATCGCCCACGGCAGACCCGAGGGGCGATCCGCCCCCGAGGTCGGGGAGCGCGTGACGAGCACGACCGCCGCCAGCGCACCGACGATCCCGACCACCGTGGCCGGCACCGGGATTCCCTCCACGACGAACCCGAACACGACCGGCACCGTGGCCGCGAGGATGCCCGTGGTGGGCGCGACGACGCCCATGCGCCCCACCGCGAGGCCCCGGTAGAGGCAGGAGATGCCGACGATGCCGCCGATCCCGGCGGCGACCGCCCACGCGATGTCCGGGAACGTCGGCACGGGCTCGCCGAGGGCCGCCGCGATCGCCAGCGCCGCGAACATCCCGGTGAGCTGGGTGAGGCCGACCACGCCGAACAGCGGCGCCCGGCGGCTGAGCAGCCCGCCGCCGAAGTCCCCGGTCCCCCAGGTCACCGCCGACGTCAGGCCCAGGATGACGACGATGATCCCCGGCCCGAGCTCAGGCAGGGGCGCTTAAATTTACTGCTCGCGAACTTGAAATTGTACTGAAACTATCCAGAGGCATGACAAGCAAAGAAATAGCAGATTCTATGCAATTAAGCACGCGCACCGTTGAGACCTATCGATTTGATTTAATCAGAAAGACGGAAGTCAAGAATTCGCTGGAGTTGATTCGGTTTGTTTACCAGAATGGAGTTTTCAGTTAACCGATAAGTACAACAACACTAAAGTTTGGAATGCCCTAAAATCGAAAATCCCCCAAAGTCCTTGACCCCGGGGGATAATCTTGTCTATAGTTGGCTTTAATCTGATGTAAATGTACAGGCACCCACTAAACTACCAAACGGGCATCCGATTGAAGGATTATAAAACTGGCGAATTGCCAAAATCAGCGTTGAGTAGCCGAAATAGTGTCTTTAGCAACGGAGTCCGCCTTCAAAAACTGCTTTTTCAACCGTTCGGGAAGTTGGGGTTTTGATCCAGGAAACGTGGTGCGTGAACTAATGTCGTAACTGAAGTATGCGAGTGACGCTAAGAAGACCACTCCCACCAAAACAAATATCTTTTTTGATCGTGACATGCTCTAAAGTAAAAAAGCCCCGCTCTATTCGAACGGGGCTTTATAAAATTTGTACTTGAATTACTTCAATTTATTCACAACCGCTTCAAACGCTGAAGGATGATTCATGGCTAAGTCAGCCAACACCTTGCGGTTTAAATCAATTCCTGTCTTTTTTACTTTACCCATAAACTCAGAGTAAGACATTCCATGAAGTCTTGCTCCGGCATTGATACGGGCAATCCAAAGCGTGCGGAAATCTCTCTTCTTGGCTTTTCTATCGCGGTATGCATAGACCAACCCTTTCTCGACTGCGTTTTTAGCAACCGTCCAAACATTTTTTCTACGACCAAAGTATCCTTTGGCCAATTCCATTACGCGCTTACGTCTGGCGCGGGATGCTACACTGTTTACTGAACGTGGCATAACTTTTCTTTTTTGGCGTTGGCGATCTTTTGTTTCAAGATACTTATCTGCCAATTACCGGGTTAAACAATACACTCCTGGCAACTGCTTTGGAGGCCCCTCCTACGCTAAAGCTTCGGAAGGTGAAACCGACTTGACGGTTTAAACAAGATGTGGAAGCATTAGTCGCACGTTGTTCTCGTCAGATTTACTAACGACAGTCGCGTGGCCTAGTCTTCTCTTTTGTTTAGTACCTTTCTTTGTCAGGATGTGGCTCTTATACGCCTTCTTGCGCTTAATCTTACCAGTTCCGGTAACTTTAAAGCGCTTCTTAGCTCCTGACTTTGTTTTTAACTTGGGCATTACTATTTAATTTAAAATCTTATTTCTTTCCTTTCGGAGCCACCATCATATACATCCGCTTCCCTTCCAACTTCGGCAACTGCTCTACCTTTCCAATTTCTTCCAATGCTTGCGCGAACTTCAACAACAAAATTTCGCCACGTTCTTTATACACGATTGAGCGACCTGCAAAATGAACGTACGCTTTCACCTTCGCTCCTTCCTTCAGGAAGTTCTCAGCATGCTTCAACTTAAAGTTGAAATCATGATCATCTGTATTTGGGCCGAACCGTATTTCTTTTAATACCGTCTTTTGCGCATTGGCCTTTATCTCTTTCTGTTTCTTCTTTTGCTCGTACTTAAACTTAGAGTAGTCAATGATTTTGCAAACCGGAGGCTCAGCGTTAGGTGAAATCTCCACCAAGTCTAATCCTTGCTCTTGCGCCATCTTTATGGCAACTGAAGTAGCGTACACATCTACCTTAATATTTTCGCCCACCACGCGAACGCGGCTAGCTAAAATGCGCTCATTAACACGATAAGGTTCTTCTACTACTCTCCTTGGCCCTCTTATATAAGGCTTTGGTCTGTTACCTGGAAATATTGCCACTCGTTGGGTTTATGTTCTAAATTCTATTACTTTTTTGAAAACAGGGTGCAAATATCGCTCTTTTTTCCGTTTATCAAAATTCTAAACCAAGGCTGGAAGGCTAAATTCGTGGGAAAATTGAGCTACAAAGTCAGCTAAATCCATCACTCCTTTGTCACCTTCCCCATGTCTTCTTACTGCCACCTTTCCTTCTGCGGCTTCTTTTTCGCCCACCAGTAGCATAAAAGGCACTTTACTTACTTCAGCATCCCTGATTTTACGACCAATCTTTTCATTACGATCGTCCAAAAATCCTCTGATATCGCTGTTTTTTAAGGTATCGAGGACTTTTTGGCCATACTCATTAAATCGCTCAGAAATTGGCAGCACGGCAATTTGTTCAGGCGCAAGCCACAAGGGGAAGTTACCCGCACAGTGTTCTATCAATACGGCTACAAATCGCTCCATCGAACCAAACGGGGCGCGGTGAATCATAACCGGAGTATGCTTTTGATTGTCTGAACCTACATACTCTAACTCAAAACGCTGTGGCAACTGGTAATCTACCTGAATGGTACCCAACTGCCAGCTTCTGCCCAATGCATCCTTCACCATGAAGTCCAGCTTAGGACCATAGAATGCAGCCTCTCCTTTAACAGCAACCGTAGTCAAGCCCCGCTCATCGGCAGCTTCTTGTATTTCGCGTTCGGCACGATCCCACAATTCGTCATCGCCAATATACTTGGCTTTGTTTTCAGGATCGCGTAAGGAAACTTGTGCCGTATAGTTTTCAAATCCGAGGGATTTGAAAACAAACAACACCAGGTCGATCACCTTCACAAATTCAGATTTTACCTGATCCGGTTGACAGAAGATATGCGCATCATCCTGAGTAAAGCCGCGCACACGAGTAAGGCCATGAAGCTCGCCACTTTGTTCGTAACGATATACGGTTCCAAACTCAGCATAGCGAATTGGAAGATCTTTGTACGACCTTGGTTTCACTTTATAAATCTCGCAATGATGCGGACAGTTCATTGGCTTGAGTAAAAACTCTTCGCTCTCATCGGGTGTATGAATCGGTTGAAAAGAATCCTTGCCATATTTTTCATAATGACCGGAGGTAACATACAATTGCTTGCTGCCAATGTGAGGGGTTACAACCGGATCATACCCAGCGCGAACCTGTGCCCTGCGCATAAATTGTTCAAGACGTTCTCTCAAGATGGTTCCTTTGGGCAACCAAAGAGGAAGACCCATTCCTACTTTTTCGGAAAACGCAAACAACTCTAACTCCTTCCCTAATTTTCTATGATCGCGTTTCTTTGCTTCCTCCAACATGTGAAGGTATTCTTCTAATTCTTTTTGTTTGGGAAACGTAATACCATAAATACGCTTCAGCATTTTATTTTTCTCGTCACCGCGCCAATAGGCACCGGCAACACTCAACAACTTAATCGCTTTGATGGAACCTGTAGATGGAATGTGTGGCCCACGACACAAGTCAGTAAAGTTACCTTGCTTATAAAACGTGATTGATCCATCGGCTAACCCCTCAATCAATTCAAGTTTATATTCATCTCCTTTTTTTGTGAAGTACTCAATGGCATCTTTCTTTGATACATCACTTCGCACAAATGAATTATTCAAACGCGCAAGTTCAAGCATCTTCTTTTCCACCGCTGCCAGTTCTTCATCCCCGAAAGGGATCTCGCCCAAATCCACGTCATAATAAAAACCATTTTCGATAGGCGGGCCAATACCAAACTTAACACCCGGATAAAGCGCCTCTAATGCTTCGGCAAATAAGTGAGCGGATGAATGCCAGAAAGCATACTTCCCGCCTTTATCATTCCAGGTAAAAATTTTGATGGCCGCATCGGTTGTTATCGGTCTGTCTAAATCCCAAATCTCACCGTTTACTTCAATGGACAGTGCATTGCGGGCAAGGCCTTCGCTTATACTCTTTGCGATTTCAATACCTTGTACTCCTGCAGGATATTCCTTTGAAGAGCCATCGGGTAATGTGATTTTAACAGAACTCATCTAACAACCATTTTTTGGACTGCAAATATCGGTTTTTTCGCGCATTCTTTTGAATGCACCATCAAAAGAAAAAATTGCACAAAATCAAAGTTGGAATTGGGCTGTAAGTAGAACACCGAATTTACGAGCTCTTTCATTGTCGAGGTAGGATAAGCGATGAACAAAATCAACTCTAAAGACTTTGAAAATATTCTCCACGCCATATCCTAATTCAACGTAGGGTTTCCCGTTTGTGAAAAATCCAGCCGACAATGTATTTTCTCCACCGGGCGTCTGAGCCGCTATTAAATCCTGGTTAGATTGTCTCATCCCACCCATAATAAAATTTCCTGTAGCTAATAATCTCCAATTCAATTTCTTCAACAACGGTATACGATTCAAGAGCAATCCTTCCAGATATTGCCGGTATTGAAGAGAAGCAAAATGATCACTCACAAATTCTCCATAGTTCATAAGGTTGTAAGTAAGCGATGTATAGAACAGTGATTCGTTACCCAAGTGTAGTGAGAGCAAAGGATAGGGCAATGTATTAAATACATACTCACCGGTAAACGTTAAATGACCAACCCCAAGCGGCCCCGTCTTGATTCGTTTGGTAAGACTTAACCGAAGCTTATCGTAATCAAAGTCACTTCCAAACACACCTGAAATTCCCTTTGTATATTTCAATGAAATAACTGGCCATTTCTGGGTGCCCATACTTACCCGTTCATTATCATCAATCAGAAAAACTTCATCCCGCGCATACCGCGATTCAACAATTACCTCAGATGTTTGAAACGTGCTCCGCACATCTGTGGGATCCATAGGATTATTGTATGCAAAAGGAAATGTTGGATCAAAGTTCCAGGTTCTAAAAGCAACTCGCTGTGAATAGCCCTTAAACAATTCACGCTGAAAATTCACGCGGTATTCATCGGAGTAATATCCTCTGCGGAAATACCCCCAACGAGTGGCGGCAATAAAAAGCGCATTGTCAGCCAGAGTTTCATCATCGATACCAATTCTTGATAAGTCTCTTCTGGCTCTGAATGAAACTGTAGTCCAATGATTGCGGGAAAGAATATGTTTAACACTCACCATGTACTTAAACTTTTCATCATTGAAGCCATACCCCCCCTGAAGATGATAGACCCATTTTTTGCTAAACTGATAATTAGTTCTAAACCCAGCCTGAAGGCGAATTCCTTCTATATTATTCCAGGTAACGAAGCTCATATAGGGACCAAGATCAACCTTGCCCACCGTATAATAGCCATCAACCAACACCTTAATAATATTTGTATACGTTTTAACTACTGGAATATTCACTAATGTGTCAATCATTCGGTACACATTTTTTTCTGTTTCACTAAGTGGTTCATGACGAAGTGTGTCCCAGTATTTTTCATCCTCATTCATCCTGAAAATCTTCGGCTGTTTCAATAGCGCGACTATAAAACGCAGGATCGTAAGGTTTATCAGTTATAATGTTCTTGTTACTTGTGTAAAATTTTGCGAGCATACCCGCATTATTTTTGCCCAACTCTCCTACGTCAATCAATACCCTATTCTTTACAGGAATCCATGGCCCCAAGTCCGTCTTAATTAACTCCTGTTGCAGTCGTATCTTTTCAACAAAATTTAAATTGGCCTGTTTACCCATATTTGCATCAATTTGCTTGAGTGCATAATCTGCTTGAGTAATCCAAATCGTTCCCGAGAAGGCGAGATCTTGTGGACTGCGCGGAAAGTAATCGAGCCGATAACAATAATCATCCCCTATATATAAACTATCCGTGAGGTCATAGTCGTAGTATATCCGCCAACCATCTGCAATGGGTGAAACAAATTCTTTTCCAACTATCGTAAGCCAGTTTTGATAAAAGTTGTACTCTTGAAAAGATGAACCAATCATTTGAGTAATTGTAGTTCCATCTTCTACCCCAAGACCGTTTATTTTAGTCTTTAAGATTATCTCTTTTTTTAGGGACGGATTATCGCGGTAATAAATCTTGGAAACACTCTCGGTGATAAATAGTGGTAGGATTGGCTTTCCGTCTTCCCCGGCTATTATTGCTACGCTATCGAGTACCTGGGTTATTTTCTTTACTAGTTTACGCTCTCTGAATTTCTCCGAAAGATTGTCGGCATCAACTTCAATCTTTGTGTACGTATCGTACTCGTAGGCGGTAAGTTTGCGCTTGTCATTGTTCTTTTTATTACGAACAACTTTTCTCAAAATTTCATACGCTGGATTTTCACCGGCTCTCACAATCACCTCCTGAAGATTGGTAACATCTTCCTCCAACTGAAAGTTGATAACTTGTTTCGTTCCGCGCGTGATTGGTTTTGCGCGCGATCGATATCCGATATAAGAGGCTAGAATTGAATCGGTTGGATTCGATGATTTCAATAGGTAGTTACCATCAAAATCGGTGGTTGTGCCGATCGCAGTTCCCTTAAAAATAATATTTGCAAATGGAACAGGGTCTCCTGAGCTTGCATCTATAACCTTACCTGTAATAATTGTTTCCTGAGCCTGCAGAAATCCAGTGCCCATAAAAAAATAAATCAGATAAACCGGGATTCCTCTAAAGCAATACAATCTTCCCACAAATGGAATTTAAATTCAAAATTAACGATTTAAACGATGCAAGCGGTTGTTGGGTTAGTCGCTTATGGCGAATATTTATTCTAAATACCGAGTGGTTCTTTTTCGCCTAAATGACGGGGCTCGGTTCCTAAAACGTATAAATCCAGAATAGCTTTTGTGCGCGCCAGATATTCGCGCAAATAAACGCGAGGTGCTGCCTCCTGTGCGGGTTCTTCCGCTACCAACGCAACTGCATTTACTTCATAATAATTACTGATGAACAAGGCCCGGTAACTATGGAATGGTTGTGTAATGATAATGATTTTTGACTGACCAAAAATTTCTTTGCATCGTACAATTGAATCTAATGTTCTCAGTCCGGCATAATCTAAAGTAATCGCGGCCGATGGCACCCCCAGCTTGATTAAAGCCTTTTGCATTTCGGCCGGTTCGTTATAATATTTCGTTCGATTATCACCACTTACTATAAAGTGAATGATCTTTCCTTGCTTATAAAGTTCGGCAGCAGTGGCCATTCGATTATGGAAGAATGGATTGGGTGATCCATCGATCATACGATGGCTGGTGCCTAGCACAAGTGCTACCCCACTGTCTGGTAGCAACTTATAATCAGTAAGTACTTCGCTCTCTGTACTTTTAACTACCCAAAAGTTTGTAGCCGCCAAAATAATAATCACAGCAACTCCCAAAATTAAACTAATGCGCAACAACCACTTCACAAACTTCATTTACTAAATAGATTAAAAGCCGAACAAAGCTATCGAATTGACTTTAGAAATTCAGGAATCGGAAACATGGCTATTATTTGAAATACAACTCGGTCCAATAAAGCATTATTCATATAAAGATTTTGTGCAGTCTATTTTCAAACTGTCCGCGATTAAAGTCATTTTCAAAAGATAACCCATGCTTGCAGAATCTCTGACCTTACTTAAATTAGTGATTTCAAAGTTTCTATTGAATAACCTATTTAAGGAGGTTATCTTTAAATAAGTCTTATCATTTGAATCATAAACCTCCCATTTCCCTTTTTCCATTGGTGAATGTCTATCAGTCCAATCCCATATAGGTAAATCGCATGTATGGTCATTTTTTAAATTAAACCCATTACTATATAAAAGTTCCTCTTTATTTGAATAATTCAAACTATCGATAACCCAACTACCTACCACTTCATTATCACGCGAATTGCAGGATATAATGCCGATTAAAAACAATAAAACTATTCTTGTTGATTTCATGAGGATTGATCTAACATTTCTACTCGTTTACCTTGTACTTCATATTCTATTCCCGAATTGACTTTAGAAATTCTCGTTCCATAATTTCAGGGCGTTTTATCATCTTTCTTAACCAACGTAAACGAATGTCATCTTTTTCTGCAGAGGATAGCTGCCATTCAAATTCAGATTGATGAAGTTTGGGCACCAGTGTATTAAGACAAATTGCTGCACTCACCGAAATATTCATACTCTCGGTAAAGCCATACATAGGAATTCTCACTTTCATATCGGCTTGCGATAAGGCATAATCCGAGGTGCCATTCAATTCATTTCCCATTACCAAAGCAATTTTTTCATCCACAGGAACATCATGAATGGAAACGCCATCGGGTGAAGGATCTGTAACTAATATTTTATACCCCTCTTTTTTCAATTTCTCATAGCAAATGACTGCTCCATTTCCTTTCGGATACTTTATAATATCCACCCATTTATAGGATCCTTTTACAACTCTGCGATTAACAGAATATTTTACTTCGTTCTCAATAATGTGAACATCCTGAATGCCCATGCACTCGCATGTGCGAATAACCGCACTGGCGTTTTGTGACTGATGGATCTCTTCCAACACCATGGTGATATAACGCGTTCTCAAATCAAGCACCTTCTCTAAAAACTCTCGTTTATGGTCGGTAATGTATTTAGTGAAATGATTCACCAATAATTTATTCTGAGTTGGCTGGTCCATTAAAACAATCTGTGCCTTTAGCGGTTAAAGATTAAAAGTAAAGAAGATGAGTGACACAAAAAATTTTCTCATTATTGGTGGTAATTCCGGAATTGGAAAAGCTATTGCAAAAATCCTCGATAAAGATCATAAGTTATTCTTAGCATCACGCAACGCAACCACAGACGGTAATTATACCAACATTATTTTCGATGCTACAAAAGACGAGCTTTCGCCAGACGACCTTCCCACTCAAGTGGATGGATTGGTTTATTGCCCAGGCACAATCAATCTAAAACCATTTCATCGAATAACCGATGAAGAATTTCTTCAAGACTATCAGGTGAATGTATTAGGGGCTATTAGAACTATTAGAAAGGTATTACCGTTGCTTAAGAATTCTTCTCAGTCATCGATTGTTTTGTTTAGCACGGTTGCTGTTCAACAAGGAATGCCCTTTCATGCCTCGGTTGCTTCCTCAAAAGGTGCCATTGAGGGGCTTACCAAATCACTGGCCGCAGAACTTGCTCCTAAAATCCGAGTGAATGCCATTGCACCTTCTCTCACCAATACACCTTTGGCAACTAAGTTACTTTCAACGGATGAAAAAAAGAAAGCCTCTGATGAACGTCATCCGCTTAAACGTACGGGTGAACCAGAAGACATTGCAAGGTTGGCATCGTTCCTTCTTTTGAATCAATCCTCCTGGATATCAGGACAAATCTTTCATGTTGATGGAGGCCTTTCTACGCTGCGGGTATAAATCCTTAATACTCTGATAACAAGCCGTTCCAAAAGGAATTTGTATTTTTGCGGCTTGATTTTTATAAATGCTTAAAAAAACATCCTTATCGGGTCTTTTTGTCCTGATAACCTTGCTGGGAATTTCATTTTCATCCATAGGGCAATCATTAAAAGTGCCGTTGGATGCAATACCCTATACGAATGACCACAGACTTTTTGTTGATGAAATTGCAAAAGGTCTTGAGCCCGAAATCGTTTCCGAAAAAGTAATCGATCAAGCAGCCGATTGGAAGAATTGGGAAACGGTAGAAAATTATACCTACGGAAAAGATCGTGGAAGCCTACCCATGATTGCTGATTTAGATGCCTTGCATCCTTATTTTAAGGAGAAGATTACCAAGCTCATTTCAATATGCAAACGAAAAGGAATTGAATTAGCTATTGTTGAGTCCTATCGCACGGTGGCGAAACAAAATGAATATAAAGCAATGGGTAAAAAATATACCCGCGCAACAGGTGGTAATTCAAAACACCAATACGGCTTAGCAATTGATGTAGTTCCCGTTATAGATTCAGTAGCGCAATGGGATAATGCCAGGCTTTGGAAAAAAATAGGTGCCATTGGTGAGCAACTTGGTTTACGCTGGGGCGGAAGATGGCGCACGCTTTATGATCCCGGACACTTTGAATGGTCGGGTGGATTGAGTAGTCATAGCTTAGCGAAAGGAATGGTTCCTTATGTTCCACAGTCTATCGCCATTCAGTATCCATGCATTGAAGAAGATCTACAAAAACTAAGTGAGTATTGGAGTGCATGGGAATCAGAGCAAGCTGTGATTGCTCGAGAATCATCTACTAAACCAGAAAATCCCTCTTCAAATAAATTTAATTCTAACAGCAGGAACGAAAGTAGGCCAGTCATTTCTTCGAAAATGAAATAAGCATAAAGAGTTCATAATGCAGTACGTCTTTCCCAAGGACTTTATTTTTGGAACAAGTACGGCAGCTGCTCAAATTGAGACGGCCTTTGAACACGATTGGCAAGGAGTAAAATCAAAAGACGGCTACCTTTTCGATCGCACTACCGATCATGAACTAAGGTTAAAAGAAGACGCAGAGATTATCTCTTCCCTCGCCCCCTACTATCGCATGGGGGTGATGTGGAGCAAACTTCAACGTGAACCTTTTGGGGAGTTACATCCGGAAACAGTTTTGCAATACAAAGATTTCCTGAAAGACCTGAAAGCAAAGGGTGTTAAAATCATGATGGTGCTGCATCATTTCACCAATCCACTGTGGTTTGTAAATCAAGGTAGTTGGGAGAAGGAGGAAAATATTCAGTGGTGGGTAGACTTTGCAAAAAAAACAATCGATGTCTTTGCTGAAGATGTTACGCTTTGGAACACGTTCAACGAACCTAATGTATATGCTACCAATGGTTGGCTCACCGGGTTCTTCCCTCCATTCAAAAACAATCCTGTAAAGGCAGCCACCGTGGTAAAAAATATGGGTCGTGCGCATGACGAAGTCTATGCTTACATAAAAGAGAAGCACCCCCATCAACCTGTAGGCATTTCGCACAATGCCATTGTATTTACTTCAGAAAATATGTTAGGGTGGTTTCCTGAACGACTAAGCGATTGGTGGTTTATGGAATGGATACCACGCCATTTCGAAAACGTAGATTTTTTTGGAATGAGTTATTATGCACGTGTTTCACACGACCCCATGCCCATTACTTATATGAATGCACCCGATAAACTTAAAAAATTGGGAAAAGCACATGATGATATGTGGGAATATCATCCTGAAGGATTGCGCACCTGCATTGACCGTTATTGGAATAAATACAAGAAGCCCATCATCATAACCGAAAGTGGAGTCTGTGATTCAACTGATGTGTTGCGGCAACAAGCAATAATTGATTACGCTAAAATTCTGCACCAGGCGCTTCAAGATGGAATTGATGTGAAAGGTTATTTCTGGTGGAGCACGTGGGACAATTTCGAATGGAACCTGGGGCCAACCATGCGCTTCGGATTATACGAATGTGATCTGGAAACTAAGGCTCGAACAAAAAGACACAGTGCTGAAGTCTTCCGAAAGCTCTCGCACCACAAAATGATTGACATCCCGTCAAATGGGGTATTATAATTAACTACGCTAAAGACCTGTTGTCACAAAAAGTTAATCAAGGTATATTTCCGTTATTACATAGGGTGGCTCGAAGATTGCAAAACAGACAGCACTTTATAATTCAAATTCAAACCAAATAATTATTCATGAAAAGAATACTGATGTTAATCGGATTAGCTGCCATGGCTTTCAATGGGCAAGCGCAAACCAAGTTGATTGAAAAAGTTACTCAAAAGGGAAATGAAATTATTATTCCTTACGAGAAGTATGTGTTACCCAATGGACTTACCGTGGTTGTTCATGAAGACCATAGCGATCCGGTAGTGCGCGTGGATGTTACGTATCATGTTGGCTCAGCACGCGAAGAAATTGGCAAATCAGGTTTTGCGCACTTCTTCGAACACATGATGTTTCAGGGTAGCGACAACGTAGGTGACGAACAACATTTTAAAATTGTTACCGAATCCGGTGGAACCTTAAATGGTAGCACCAATACGGATCGTACTAATTATTATGAAACAGTACCCAACAATCAATTAGAAAAAATGTTGTGGCTTGAAGCTGACCGCATGGGCTTTCTATTGGATGCCGTTACACAAAAGAAATTTGAAATCCAGCGTGAGACGGTAAAGAATGAGCGCGGTCAAAATTATGACAACCGTCCTTATGGCTTGGTAACTCAAATGATCAACAAAAATCTTTATCCCTATGGTCACCCTTACTCCTGGTTAACGATTGGTTATTTGGAAGATTTGAATCGTGTTAATGTAAATGATTTAAAGAATTTCTTTTTGCGCTGGTATGGTCCCAACAATGCAACCTTAACTATTGGTGGCGATGTAAAGCCTGCTGATGCATTGAAATTAGTTGAAAAATATTTCGGTTCCATTCCAAAAGGGCCAGATGTTCAAAACATGAAATTACCGGCACCAGTTGTTACTGAGAATAGATATGTTACATTGGTTGATAACTATGCACGCCTTCCTCAATTAGTAATCACCTACCCTACTGTACCCACATTTCATGCCGATGAACCTGCGCTTAGTTGCCTGGCCGAAATACTAGGCCAGGGAAAGAATTCAATCTTCTATCAAGAGATTGTTAAAAATCAAAAGGCATTAAATGCATTTGCATTTAGTAATGGTAGCGAACTGGCAGGCATCATGCGCTTAGGATTAGTTCCGGCACCCGGCACTTCACTCGCTGATTCTAAAAAACTGATTGACGAAGCGTTAGTTGCTTTTGATAAACGTGGCGTAACCGATGAAGATATTGAGAAGTTTAAAGGTGCTTTTGAATCGCAATACATTAATGGATTGCAAAGTGTAGCCGGTAAAGTATCACAACTTGCCTACTACCAAACCTTTACGGGCAATCCCAATCAAATTGGTAAAGAGTTAGATCGATATTCCAAAGTAACCAAGCAAGATGTGCAGCGTGTGTATGAAAAATACATTAAAGGAAAGGCCGCAGTTATCTTAAGTGTGGTTACAAAAGGTCAGGAAACAAATATTGTTGCTCCTGAGAATTACAAAATTGATGAATCAAATTACAAAGCTCCGAGCTATGGTTATGAAGGCTTAACCTATTCCAAGGCAAAAGATTCTTTCGATCGTAGTAAGTTGCCGGGCAATGGTCCTAATCCCGTTGTGCAGGTTCCTGCTTTTTGGAAAAAGACTTTAGACAATGGTGTAAAAACAATTGGTTCACAAAGTACTGAACTTCCCGTTGTAACAATTTCTTTCTCCATTCCTGGTGGTCATATTCTGCAAGCAAGAGATACTTCAAAAATTGGATTGGCTCGCCTATTCGCTTCTATGATGAATGAAGACACCAAGAATTATACGGGTGAACAAATGCAGGCCGAACTTCAAAAAATCGGAAGCTCAGTTTCTGTTAGTAGTAGCTTTGATGAAATCACATTCAGAATTCAAACCTTAAAGAAACATTTAGACAAAACCTTGTCTCTGTTTGAAGAGCGGTTACTAAATCCAACGTTTACACAGGGTGCTTTTGATCGCATACAAAAACAATCTATTGAAGGCTTTAAGCAAAGCAAATCGCAGCCAGCAGTAATTGCTTCCAATGTATTTGATATGATGAATTACGGAACCAGCATTTTAGGATTAAATCCTGCCGGTACTGAGTACACTGTAAAAAACTTAACCTTAAAAGACGTTGAGGATTATTATGCAAATAATATGACTTCTAAAAACGCCCGGTTAGTTGTTGTAGGTGACGTAACTGAAAAAGAGATTTTAGGTAAACTTGATTTTCTAAAGAAGCTACCTAACAAGGAAATTAAACTTCCTGCTATACCGGCAACTCCAGCGGTTGATAAGACCAGAGTGTATCTGGTAGATGTACCCAAAGCTGCACAAACCGAGTTTCGTGTAGGTACTGTTACTGGATTAAAGTATGACGCTACAGGCGAATTTTACCGTGCCTCCCTTGCTAACTATGCATTGGGTGGTGCATTTAATAGCCGCATTAATTTAAACTTACGTGAAGATAAAGGTTGGACCTATGGTGCCCGCACGGGTTTCTCGGGTGATCATTACAGCGGAACTTTTTCATTCAGTTCTGGGATTCGCGCCAACGCCACCGACAGCGCATTGGTAGAAGTGATGAAAGAGCTTAACGAGTATTCGAAGAAAGGAATTACTGATGACGAGATCAAGTTTATGAAAAGTGCCCTCGGCCAACGCGATGCATTACTTTATGAAACTGGTTTTCAAAAAGCAGGATTCATCGGTAGAATATTAGAATACGATTTGCCATCCAACTATGTGGATGAACAAAATAAAATCCTGGCAAACATGACTAAGAAGGAAATTGATCAGGTAGCCAGCAAATGGATAAAGCCTGCATCATCCAATATCTTACTAGTTGGTGATAAGGTGAGTATTTTACCAGGCTTGGAAAAGTTAGGCTATGAAATTATTGAGTTAGACGTAAACGGTAAGCTGAAAACCGGAAATGAGTCGCTCAACAAAAAGATTGGTGATGTAAAGAAATAGAGATTCAAAGTTCAAAGTTCAAGATTTACGTGTGGTCCCAACCCACTTTTGAATCTTGAACTTTGGATTCTTAATCTTTTAAAACCCGCATCTCTACCCTTCTGTTTTTTGCACGTGCTTCTTCAGTGTTTTCGGTTGCTACTGGTTGACTACCTCCAAACGCTTTTGTCTTAACCCGGTTTTTAGAAACTCCCTTTGAGGTGATGTATTTTTGAACTGCATCTACCCGCTGTTGCGAGAGTTTTAGATTTGCATCGGCATTGCCCTGATTATCAGTATGGCCTTCTAATTGAATTACCACTTTGCTATTTTCTTTCATCATAGCAACTACCTCATCCAATTCGTCAAAAGATTTAGGGTTAATGGTAGCACGGCCCATGGTAAAGATTAAGTGATTCAGTACGATGGTTCCTCCTAAAGAAGTTAATTCAATATTCCGATTGATCACATTATTTATTGCTTCCCTGGGATCAACAATAATAGTGCGGGGCATATACCCTTCTGTTTCGGCTGTCACCTGATACTTTGACGAACCAAAAATTCCAAACGTAAATGTACTGTCGTTAAAGGTTTGCGAAATACTTCCTGTTGGATAACTTTTATAAACAATCTTTGATTTAAGTAGCTTACCTCGTATTGGGTCAACAACGTTTCCCTTCACGGTAATTTCTTGCGATAAACCAATACTGGGAACTGCAAACAATAAAACAATGAAGAGTCTATTCATGATACAAATCACTACAAAAGAAAACCAAGAATCAATTTAATATCGATGAATGGAAGAAAGTGAGGTTTACATTATAGTTATTCAGTGCAAGTAAATGCTCCCTTTCACTAAAGTAAATTGCCAAGCCACATCCAGTCATTTAACGTAACGATCCCCGCTATAAACAGGATAGCTAAGAAAATAATACTTGTAAGGAGTCCATCTTTTCTACCGGGCTCCAACACAGACATTTCCGGTTTTGAAGGATTATAATAGACTTCTATTTCCTGACCTTCCGGATATTTATTAATAAGCTCATTCGTTTTATCGCGACCTAATTTTTTATACGAGTTGGCAAAGAAGGGTCGTTTACCTGAGTACACTCGTCCATTAACACTATACTGATAAGAAAAATCCAATGTACCTGACATGGAGAAACTCAATCCTTCAATCACAGCCCCTTTTACCTTGAGCCAACGCAACGATTGATCCGCCAATACCCAATAGCGAATCTTAGCGATGAGCAAAGGCGTACTTATTCCTAACAAGATTAACGCTGCAATTTGTGTTTGATTGAGATTTGAAAAGAAATCCATTGTTCTAAATATTTTGTTAGTACCTGCTCAGTAGTATCCAAATATAGGCAACCTGGCTTGCATTCAATGGATAAACGGTTATTTCCTATCAAACAGGATTCTATTGAATTTCAATCAAATTAGTTGCATCTTTAACTAACAAATTTCTCACTACTTAATAGCAATCATTATGAAAGCAACTTACGTTATCATCTTTGCACTATTTTGTTCACTTTCTTTACTAGCTCAAACACCTTCCGCAGAAATACAAATTAAAACTGCCTTACTCGCAGCACCAGAAGATATGCGCGCAGGTGCAATGGTGTATGGCTACGATGCGAAAGGTGAATTTATAGTACTCCGTAAAGGCACTAATGAATTGGTGTGCCTCGCAGATAATCCCAAACAAGCTGGACTAAGCGTGTCGTGCTATCATAAAGATTTAGAACCTTTTATGGAACGTGGCCGCGAATTGAAAGCCGCTGGAAAAACGTTTCAGGAAATATTTGATATGCGGGAAGCCGAAGCAAAATCGGGAAAATTAATGATGCCTAAACAAGCTTCGAACCTGCAAATTTATTCGGCAAAAGCTGAAGACTATAACGCAACGACTGGTGAAGTTACAAAAGGCGGCTTTCGTTATGTGGTATACATTCCATGGGCTACTGCAGCCAGTACCGGGCTTCCTATTAAACCCGAGGCACCCGGCATGCCCTGGATTATGGATCCGGGAACGCATCGTGCACATATTATGATTAGTCCTCCAAGTAAGGATTGAATTAGGCACAGAAAGTTCTTTTCATCCATCCCTAAAACTATTTCATATCTTGTGACATCTTATTACAATTCCTTATGGACTGTAATATAATCCCATACGTATTATTGTCTAGCTTCAACAATACCATTCCGTATGTTAATAAATTATTTCCTCCTTGCTTTTCGCAACCTAAAAAAGCAACGCAGTTACACTATCATTAATACTTTAGGGTTAGCAATCGGATTAGCTTCTGCCCTTTTCATTCTTCTTTATGTTCGTGATGAGTTAACATTCGACACTTCACACCCGCAAGCGAATCAAACATACAGACTTGGTTATCGAATTGAATACCCCAACGGGGAAAGTGAATCATACCCTGCTGCACCAGCCGGTTGGGATAACTACATCAAAGATAACTACGAAGGTATTGGTACCATTTCAAGTTTCACCAGCACGGGAATGCCCACCAGTATTGAATATAATCCTACCGAAAAAATACTTCTTACAGAAGATATCATCTGGGCGGAGGCTAACTTAACTGAGATATTATCTATCCCCATCGATCGGGGTGACCGAACAGCACCTTTAAAGGAAGTAAACAGTTTAATGATTTGTGAAAGTGCTGCACGGGAATTATTTGGAGATGAAGATCCTATCAATAAGCAAGTAAGCATCTCCCATGCCTACATGACCAACGGTAAGAAAGTAGAGATGATGATAACCGCTGTTTATAAGGACTTGCCAGCCAACACTCATCTCAGGCCCAAGTATATCGCAGGAATCTATTCGTTACGTGAATTTATTCCCGACCTTGAGAATATGCTTCACGCGTCTATGGGTGATGGCGAAAATAATTTTTGGACGCAATCATTATTTGTGTGTAACGATGAAACCCGCATTCCAATAATTATTGATGATCTTCAGAAGCGAGCCAACGCGATCCTTGAAAAATATAATCTTGATTTCAAATTCATTCCATTCGTTCGAAAAATAACTGACGTTCATTTTGATCAGAATATCAATTGGTCGATCACTCATAAGTCGGCTGATAAAAAATATCTTTACGTGTTTGCAACTATCGCACTGTTGATTCTCATTGTTGCCTGTATTAATTACATCAATCTATCTACTGCTCGATCGGCTTCACGCGCAAAAGAAATTGGATTACGCAAAACATTTGGTGGAGTGCGGCTTCAGCTGTTTACACAATTCATGACCGAGTCGCTTTTACTTGTTCTTATATCTTCCTTTTTAGCTTTAATTCTTGTTGCTCTTTTTATCCCCACGTTTAATAGTCTGACAGGAAAGACGTTTACCCTACTATACCTGTTCAATGTACCAATGCTTCTAATTATGATGGGCGTTGCAACGTTTGTTACATTATTAGCGGGTAGTTATCCCGCTATCTTTGTTTCCGGATTTCAGCCAGCGGCAGTGCTTAAAGGAAAATTTGCATTCAGAAAAGGCTCCAATGTGTTCCGACAATTTCTAACCACTATTCAATTTGTTGTAGCTGTTATTCTCCTGGTGGGTACAATCATTGTCGTTCGTCAGATGAATTTGATGCGAAATTCAAAACTTAATGAGGCCGGAAAACAAATCGTTTCGATTCGGTACGGTGGATTCATTGGGAATGCCACAGACTCCAAGTACCAAGCCTTCAAAAGTTTGGTTATTCAAGACAAAGAGATTGAGGCGGTCACATTAGCCAATCACCTACCTCGCCTGGATTACTTCGGGCCCATTAGTATGGAGATGCAATTTCCTGAAATCGGAGAAGAAAAACATGAATGGTTTCAACTCAATGGTGACTTTGATTTTCCGAAGACATTCAAAATGAACATTCTGGCAGGGCGCGACTTTGATTCAAATAACATAGCTGACTCATCTGCAGTACTATTAAACGAGTCGGCAGTAAAAGCACTAAACCTAACCCCCAATGAGATAGTCGGTAAAACAATCATTCGACCTGATTATGTTATGGGATATAGACAACCCGATAGTACTAAACTACCTGTTACCGGAATTGTAATTGGGGTGATCGAAGATTTTCCTTATCGCTCTATGCATCGAAAAATTGATCCCCTGGCAATCTCACCAAAACCCCATACAGACGATCGAATAATTCATGTAAGGCTCCCGCCTTCAAACATGGGTGAAAAAATAGCGTATTTGGAGAGCAGTTGGAAAAAAGTATTTCCAGACTTTGGATTTGACTATTGGTTTATTGATGAGGAATTTGGAAGGATGTATGAAAATGAAACGCAGATTGCTCAAATCACAGAAAAGTTTTCTGCACTCGCTATCTTAATTACCTGTGTAGGATTGTATGGTCTCGCTGCTTTTATGAGTGAACAACGGACTAAAGAAATCGGAATTCGAAAAACACTTGGTGCCACTGACGGCCAGATATTAATTCTTCTTCTGAAAGTATTTGCACGTATTATCGTCATCTCTTGTGTAATCGGCTTGCCAGTAGCAATCTATCTGGCAATGAATTGGTTGGAGAGTTTCGTTTATCAAACACCTTTATCCATTTCGGTTTTTGCAATATCTATTGGCTTGATCATATTAATCACACTCATTACGGTTGGATACGAATCACTAAAAGCATCTATGACTAATCCTGTAAAAGCGTTGAAGAATGAATAAAAGTTAGCCGCTAATTAACTAGGTTTATCAATTAAAAAGGTCGTCAAAATCAGACGTCTTTTCTAATGCAAATTATGCCTGAGCAAGAAATGACCAGAGAAGTTATAAGGATTCAATTTTTCCGTGACTATACGGATGATTATCATTGGCTGGCCGTTTAACATTTTTAATCCCAAACAGCACTAGCTGGGATGCAAAAATATCTGTAGTAGCATTCTATTGCATCGGCAACAAGCGCGAATGAGTTTCCAAAAAATCCTGCCAGTCCTTTAATATTCGTGAGGCTAGTTTTACTGGCAATGCTAAGATACGTTGTACGAATGGCGATTTCTTCGTTCGTCTCAATCACTCTTTGTTCCAGTATCAAGCTTTCACACGCACATACACAAGCTTGATACTTTTCTTTCCGGTTTCACGCTCGTCCACTTCAAATTTTTTGATGCTTTTAATCAGCATGGCAAGTTTATTAAATCCAAAGTTTCGTGGGTCGAAGTCGGGTCTTTTCTTCAAAATAAGATTTCCAATTTCACCGAGGAACGCCCAACCATCGTCATCAGCCAAATCACTAATGGTGGATGAAATTAATTGAATGGTTGCTTTATCAATTTTGTTGAGAGTCTCACGTTGCTTTCTTGCTTGCTGCTTGCCTTTTTCATCCACTACTAATTCTTTCGAATCATCGACTTGCATTTCCAAAATCTCGATGTAGATAAATTTGTCGCATGCCACGATAAACGGATTAGGGGTTTTCTTCTCACCCATTCCAATCACTGTCATTCCTGATTCTCTAAGTCTTGTTGCTAATCGGGTAAAATCGCTATCGCTGGATACAATACAAAAAGCATCAACTTTTTCGGTGTAAAGCATATCCATCGCATCAATAATCATGGCCGAATCGGTAGCATTCTTTCCGGTGGTGTAGCCATATTGTTGGATAGGTTGAATTGCATTCTCGAGCAAAACATTTTTCCAACCTGAAAGATTGGGTCTTGTCCAGTCACCATAAATTCTCTTGAACGTGGGTGTGCCATATTTGGCAATCTCTTCCATCATCACTTTTATATTTGCAGACGGAATATTGTCTGCATCTATGAGTACTGCAATGCGGGTGTCGGTAGATGTTTTCATTGAAGTAAACTTACAATTAAAGCAAGATTTTCTGCAACGTTGTTGTCTCTATTCCATGAATCATTCCATGCCCACCTTTCTTTAGCATCTTGCGAAAGCCAGCATTTACCCGATGCATTCAGGTCAACCCTAAACCAGCAGTATCGAAATTTAGATCGAATTTCGTAACCACCAAAGCAAATTAAAAGCCTTATCTTTGACTTTATTCTATACCTAACCTAATCTCTATACCTAACCTAAACGTCATGTTAACATTTAAAAAAAGATTAGCAACAATCATCTTCCTTGTTGCATTTTCGACAGCAGCTATTGTTTCTTGCGGTAAACAAGCCGCCAAAGAAGAACACCCTGCAGGAGAGCATCCTTCCGATTCAACTGAACATCCTTCTGATTCAACTGAACATCCGAACGAACATCCTGCGGACTCAACAAAAAATTAACTCTTATAAAGACTCCAATTTGAGTCGAGTAAAGGAAAAGGTTGTCCTTGTGGCAACCTCTTTTCCATTTATCTCCAATATCGGATAGGCTAAAAAGTTGATTGGCCCCGATGCAGGACCTGGTTCCACAATAAGATCGCGCCCCTGACTAAACTCGATTCTATTGGCCGGATGGTGACCAAAGTAATACGTGGCCAGTGCTGTATATTTATTGGCCTCACTAATGTCGATTGGCCACCATTTACCTTCCGCATAAAACTCGGCCCAGCAATGATACCCGTCAATCCCTCCTTCATTACGTTCGGACGGAATAGATGCCCCTACAGCAAACCGCGCAGGAATTTTCAACGATCTGGCAAGGGAAATAAAAAATGAGTGAAATTCAGTACAGTTTCCTGTTTTCACATCGCATGCATAATTAGAGTCACCTTTCCCGAACGTACCATATTTCATATAGCGCATGTTATCAATAATATAATCATACAACGCACGGGCTTTCATCAGTGAATTTCCATCGCGCCCACGCGTAGCATCATTTGCAACATCTACGAAACGACCCCCTACCGGCATCAATTGATTTCCCGATAAATACTTGCCTTCACCTGGTGCTGGTTCATCTACCGGTCCCCGCTCTTGGCGCTGCACACGATAATTAATCTCAATGTTTTTTTTGCTTTGCGAATTGCCCGGTTCAAGAAATAATATTGTGTTGTTGTACTCTTTGTCCTTCAGCAAGGTGTAGTCAACCGGAACGCTTATCGAAGTTATTTCAATTGATTGATATTTGTCGGTACTGGCAATCGGAATCCACATTTTTGCTTCGCCATTAATTTCGGGAAGCTCAACATGATACTGGAATTCAAATGAATCACTGCCTTCTATCACGCCCAGTAAGCGGGTGGCCGCATCTTTTACAGGCACACGATTCCACGTTTTATCTTCGCGCTGCTTCCAGGCATAGTAGGGTTTGCCATTTAATTTATGAACGCTGGTTTCTGTTACGTCCATGGCACCGGGCTCGCCATTTAAGAAAAAATCAACATCATATACGTCTCCACTTTCATCCGCAAGATCAACACAAGCGAAATGACTTTTTGGACCCAGGTTGGCCAGGTATTCTGTATGCACCCGAACCAGTTTCATCTTAAATTCGTGACCTCTATCACGTACTTGAAAATAGCCCCCGTTCTCCTCCGTCTTCTTTTGAATGAAAGCTTTTATTCCTGATTCAATTTCAACTATGGAAACTTTTTTAGTACTTTTTTTAGAGGTTTCAGTCTTTACTTCTTTCTTCTGAGCGCAAGAGGCGATAATAAATAAACATACCATCAACACGATACGATCCAATGATTTCCTTTTCATAGCTTAAATATAAAAAACAATGAGCATGCTCGCCAATCAATGGATAATAGGATTGTCTATTTCTCAAAAAGAATAAAACTTAAAACAGGATAGCTTAAGAGAAAAATAATAAGACCTGAGATATATAAGAATCAAACTTTGAACGAAGATCTTAATGCATAGCCAAAAAAATCTATTCTTTATCCTGAACTACAATCTTTCCGCCAACCCAAGGTTTACCGCCAAATAGAAATTCATTCGGGTTGTTTTACTGACTTACCATCGATTGTTTCAACCCTGGAAACCATGTGATGACAAGATCCAGCAGTGGCAGACGAAAAAAATATTTAAAATTTAAATCCATTCCAACCATTTAGCCGTATGAGTGTCTATTCTGATACAGAAATCCTTCTAAAATGAAATTTACCCGAATAATTAAGTTTTCGATCCCTGTCATATTTCTTTTTTCACTTGCTTCATGCACTGACGAAAACCCGGCACCTATTGAAAATACCTTGATTCCCAGCAAATATGTGGAAGAAAATTACACCCGGACATTCTTTCATAACACGGCTGGCCAGTTGGTACGCATTGAAATGGTAAGTGTGATGCCTAATGGCACACCCATAGAAAGTGAACAAACCTACTCGTACGATACCGATGGAAAATTAAAAGAGTCCGCTACCGATAACGGTTGGAGAATGGTTTATCAACTAACTGGTAATTTAATTACCCGCACAGATGAATATATAAATGATAATCAGCGGTCGCAGTATCATACCTATTCATATGACAATCAGAACAGGCTTATTGAAAGTATAACGTGGCAAAACATACCGGAAGAAGGTGGAGAGATACCGGTTTCAAAAGATACCTATGAATACGATGATTCAGGCAACCTAAGCTACTACCGGCTTTTTTATTACGGTTCGTTTGGAGAGGGCGTTTATCCGCTCACCGTGTTTCACTATACCAATTATGATAACCGAATAAATTCTGAAAGGTATTTTAATTTGAACCCGTTTAACCCAACCCCCCTTGCAAGTAAGAACAATCCTGGAATGATGACCGTTCAAAATGCTTCGGGAGTTGTGTCCTCAACCGAAGTATACACGTACGAATACCATGAAAAAGGATTTGCGAAAAAGAAAACGGCTCAGGTAACGTTTCCAACCGGTAACACCGGTTCGTATGCTGTTTCCTATACGTTTAAGAATTATTAGAACATTTGATTATCGGGTGGATGGAAACTTATGATAGTTTCCTTCCAGCCTTCACAAATACTTCAGAGCCCTCCGCTAAAAAAACAGACTTTGGTTTCTTATTTTTTAAAAAACCAAAACCCGATCCATATACATCGGCAAAGTCTACATCAATTTGAAAGTCATTTACTTTATAGACATCCCAACGTGGATGTTCTACTCCATACTCGGCAGTTTTAGTCGTACTCCAAGTTTTGTGTAACCCCAATAGTGCTCAGTAATAAATTCGGCTTCGCTTCCTGCATCTATTGGTATTGCCATTTTATCTGCGCTTACGCGGAACGTATTCCAGCCATTTTTCTTCCAGGCATATTCAACCGTAAGTGAGTCATTAATATCCCACACATGGCGCATGGGCATGGTTTGATAGTTCTCGTTATAAAGTGTATTGGCTACGAATGTGAGCGCAGGTTTGGGCACAATTTCTTTAATAAAAACCACGCCTCGTTTCCATTCACCGTTATCATTATACTTAACATAAAACCGTAGGTTAACTTCTTCAAAGTTGATGTGAAAGGGAATCTTAACACCCAGCATTTTTGTATTCAAAAACATAAAGCCTACCAAACTCACGTAGCAGGTATTGTTCCAAAAATCCAACTCAGTCTTGTGGGGTAAGTAAGGCTCAAGAATTTTAGGGTCTACCTCATAATTAGCCATAGCCAATTTGCGCCATTCCGCTTGCAAGAAAGTTTTCATGGCTTAAAGATAGGTATGATTTAAGCTCAGCAAGAAAAGTTAATGAATTCAGTTGTTCTCTTTGCAGGTCATTGAACCTGCTACAACATAGGGAAACTATTTACCTCAATCACCAGATTCAAAATCAAGTAAAACTCTGGATTTGGGAGCAACGCGAAACTTGATTTTCGTACCAGCCATCAGTTTCACACGGCCATTTCTTTGTAAGGTAATTTTCTCTTTGCCGAACACATCCATTTTAATGTAATACTCATTACTCCAGTTTCGCCCCTGATACTTAACCTCACCAATACCTTCAACAACCTGCTGCGCTACTATATCAGAATATATCCTGGTTCCCTTTACCAGAAGCAATCCCACAATAACAACGAACAAAAGGGCTGGAAAAGCGAGTGAGGCCAGCTCAAAAGAATCTGAGAAAAGAATATAAATTATCCAGCCTGCAATGGCCAATGGCAAAAAGAAAAGACCAGCTAACATAGCTTTAAGAATCTTTCTTTCTGAAAGAGTAATGGACGCTAATTGCATATGAATTTATCTATTGAGTTGAAAGGTAGTGTTCTTTATCGAGTTAAACACTAATACAATTTGTTCACCTTGCGGGTCAGGCGACCCCGCAATAACTTAAGGTAAGTTAGGCTCAAGAATTTTTCGCGCCATTAAGCTGTTTAGAAGTTTTCATGGGTTAGATAGGTGATTTAAGCCCAGCATAAGAAGACTCCTACTCTCCATCTGCATAGAATCTACTTATTAACGGATATCGTAACTGTTTTACCTTCTTTTACTTCCACCGAATATCCGGAAAACGGTTGTCCGTGATCAATTCCCTGAAAGCATTTCCTCTTTTTTCCGTTGACAAATAAAAAGTCGTGATTGCCCGGTATTCGTCCACTCCACGTGATCGATGCACCACTTTGATTCATGAATACTGTTTTTGTCTTACCAACATGCTTTATAGAAACTGTGTTTGAAAGCAATGGGATGTTATTCATTTCAGCCCAGTCATCCGCTGCCTCCAATCTGGATAACGTAGAAACGGTTCTCAATGAAGCATCCACCTCCACACCCATTAAACCACAAGTCACGTGCTCAATAACTGTAAATGAATTCTCTGGGTAATCGCGTCTTTTATTTTCAGGACTGCAAAGGTCAATGATCATCTTTGTAGCCAGACTCGAATACCCATTCTCATAAAAAATGATAGGTAAATACGATTTCAACTCAACGATCAGTTTCTGAAAGTTTTCTCGATAGTCCTCCGTTAGCTTTTTGATTTTAGCAGGATCGTCAATGGCATTATAATACAACAGGTAATGCAGGTAAGCCTGATTATCCTCAACCATAAAATAGTCGAATGAACTATCGGCATAGTGTATAGAACGGTACTCCTGCTTTGATTTATCCCACCAGAATTCATCAAGAAATTTTTGTTCCTGTTTTACTTTCTGGAGATAGGTAGCTGCTTCTGCATATTGGCCCGAGAGTTTAAGCATTTCTGAATAGGCTTTGTAAGCAGCAATGATCGAAGCTGATAAGTCTATACCAAGAACTGTTTCGCCTCTGCCACCTTCGTTGTAGGTGGGAATGCCTCGGCTAGCACCAAACCGGGTTGCCGCACTGTTATGCATCGCGCGACTGCGCTTCGTGATTTGATCGTAACCCAATTGCCAATGATCCATATATTCATTCATGCTTAACGCATAAAATTTTTTGAATGCCGGATCTTCGATGTATGTCTTATTGCCTGTCCAGCTATACAACCGATGAGCATTATAAATGACATCAAAATTAGCGGGCAGGTTATACCAAAAGTCTTTGTCGTTTTGATAATCTACCGGTGCCGGTTTGTTGTAGCGGTTGATCTCCCAATAGGAACAATAATCCTTTTCAACACTAATGTTCTCCGCAAACTTTTGAAACATGTTGAGGTTGTGTTTGCCTAATCCCAAAATTTGTGCGCCTATTGCCTGATGTGAAACATCACGCATGCAAAACGCCTCGCGGCTTGGAAGCGCGGCCTCGTACCAAAGTCCTACAGGATCCGAGCCATCATGAGCAAATGACAACGCTTTATTTTTCGCCCAGTCGAAAGCCTGATTTAATTCAGTGTTGTTGCTGTTGAAGCTTACCTGAGTTTGAGCAAACGAAACAATTTCAAAAAAGAAGATAAGAAATAACAGTTGGAGTTTATACATAGGTTAGTTTGAGAATTTCACTTGCTCACATCGTCCCTTTGCGGGAGACCAAGCTTGACATTAGTTTCATGGTTAATTTGATTTTACGTCTATAAGAAGCAAGTGATTCCATTTGTTCACTTTGTGGGCCAGGCGACCGCAACAACATCAGATTTATGATCCAGATAACTATATCCTAATTGTTTTTCTTTAACAATAATTTTAATTCATTAAAGTTGTAGGCTGTATTCAGAAACTCAACAACAGAAACCCAGTCGGTTTTAGGCACATAGATTACATCATAATGCTTTAAGGCTTCAACAACAACTCTATCCCCTTCGATCTTTGCTTTTGAGGTGAAGCCACCATACTTATTTTCAGTACTTACATTAAATCTTTCAACACCCTCTACAGAATAGCCAGCCGGAATTTCTATGATTATCTTATTGTTTATTGAACGAGCGTAATCAAAATAGATATTTGTATTTCGTTCAATCTCTTCCTTATCAATTTTGATCTGCGCCTCAATCAACTTGCCAACATCAACAATATAATTTGACCCTGCTTTCTTTATCAACTCTTCCGTTTCAAATACAAATGAATATTTAAAAGACGGGTTATCATTAAATCGGCCAGTTTGTTCAATGACTATGTCTTTTGGTTCTTTGGATTTGATCTCATAATTTTCTGCTACATATTGTTTAAGCCAATCATACTTCAAAGTCATCCGTCTACTCATATAGGCAGTTTTCAATGCTTCCTGATCTCTTTTGAGGGGCTTTTCTTCTTTCTTAAATAATTTTTCTTCTTCTGTCTTATAATCATAATAGTCAAGCAGATTATACTGTTCATACAATTTGCTTCTACCTGTCAATATCCTAGAAGCATTAACGGTTGTGGTTGTCATATCATTACCAAACGAAACCATTTGTGTTATGTCTGAGCGATGTTCATCTGAAGTGAATGTTGGCATTGTGAATTTCTTACTCTTCCCTAAGGGTGCCACCAGTCCATCCATGGCATAAGCCTGAGCACCCTCCAGCGTAGGGTCAAAACTGCCGGCAACGGAATTTAGACCAAATGGGGCGAGGTATAAATATTCTGACCCCTTCTTAACCCGAATCAACCAATCTAATTCATTCTCCATAATTACATCATCAATGTCCGAAATATTCCTATCTGAAGTGACAATGACATCATGGGCAATCTTTCTCTCTTTTAAGAACGAATGCATGGCCCTGTAAAAAGTTAAGCGGGATGTATTGGATGACTCCCCACGCCATAATTTGCTCTCCGAATATTGTACTAATGAAAAATTTCTCAAATAATAATAAGCTTTTGTTGACAACTCAAATGGATCAGTAACACCTTTTAAATTCGTCTTGGCATATTTTTTAAGAAAAGCATACTCGAATGTTTGCACCTTTATCAAGTTGTCAGTTAGTTGTTCCAATTCATCCACGGTTACCTTTGTTTTAGCTACCTTCTTCTCACCTAGCAAGACATCTGAAACAGAAACCACAGCTTCATTCCTGGCAAAAGCTGCTCTGAACTTAATAGTTGGCAAATCTCTGTATCTATACAACCATCGTTGATCATCCGCATTTTCCAGTTCTGCGCCCTCAATAGTATAATATTGCTCGTCATTTTTTTCATCTGTCAAAAGCTTAAATTCAGGCGCACCATTAACCGATTTTAAATTGATATAGCATTTTCTATCAGCACGAAACTGAATCTTGTAATACATTATCGGATACTCTTTAGGTAAACTGTAGATTACCGGATCGTAGAAATGCAAGTACGAATTGATGGGTTCCGAAGCTTCTTCACATAAGTAGTAATCCAAAATATCACCAGGTTCTAATCCTGGAATCGCAATCTTTTTATAAGCCATCTTTCTTGTCACCCTCCGTGCGCTCCATTTTAATAGCGAGGGAAAGATCAACAACAACTTCTTGACCCGATGGCTTAACAATTTTAAAACCAACATATACATCCAGATAAGGCATCGAAACATCAAAATTCATTTCAGAATACTTATCAACAGAATTTTTATCTGTTAATTTAATGCGGTAGTGATGGTATTGATTTTTACGAAGTAAATTCCCTCCTATCGCTTTGCGATATTCAAAGCGATGCATCTGTGCAATAATTACAGCCGATTTTCCAGCCCATCTTTGAGGGATCTCTTTCGCTATAAAAGCCTTATCACGCGAGTTCCACATTTCATCTTTTATTTCAACTGCGCGATCAACAGCATAAGTCGATGTCAACACACTAAAAAAGAACAAACTAAATACAAAATTTTTTTTCATATATAATCGGTAAGGACTTAGCAAAAAAAATTACTTTTTGGTGATCACAACCTGATCGCTATAAATCTCTTTCAGTTGTTTAATGCAATCGTTCCACTTCGCAAACATCTCTTTTTTCAAGATACCATCGTGAACCGTTATTTCATTTGAATAATGAATTTCATTATCAATCAACCTAAAAGTTATTAAAAAGGAAAAATTATCAAAAACCTTGTTCATACTTGTTGGCATATGCGAAACTGTGTAGCCAGTAGGAACTCTAAATCTTTTTGTTGTCTTTGTTTTAACCTTTCTGTTAAAGTAATAGTCTGTAATGCGATCATCTTCCATGACTAGGTTCTGGTAGGTTTTATTCCAGTCAAGATCTATGTATACATCGTTATTGAATGCGGAGACCTTATTTCCCAATTCAAATTGGTATTTCATTTGCAAAGGTACTTCGCGATCAATATCTGGAGTTTTAGTTACTTCAACCTTATCTGTATTGAGATAATCAGCTACTGCCAGATAGTTAAATAATCTTTTTTGGTCTTCGTTTTTAACATTAGTGGAAAAATAAAGAACACTTTTTTTACTTTCACCATCCATCAGCAGTTCACCTTCGCCTTTTAAATTATTATTATCCAACATCAACACTTCGGTTCTGTCAACCAGGTTATTAGTTTCATTTGAAATGGGCACGGTCTTCCGGATAAAATTCACTCCATCCTCAATTAACATTTCTTTGCCCTGAATACGCTCGGCATTTTTACCTAATGCTATATATTTTTCTGTAGCATCCAGAACATAGAGTTGATCTTTGAGCAACAAAGTGCATATCATATGATTGTCAACGCTAAGCGAGGGAATATCATAGTTGTAAGGAATTCGATTGGTACCAATCCATGTAAGGCGTGCATCGAAACCAGCAAGCTTGAGCATTTCTTTTGTCAGGTTAGCCATACCCTTACAATCCCCATATCGGTTCAGGTAAACCTGATGAGCCGCTTCGGGTTTAAAGCCAGCAATTCCATCTTCAAAGGCGATATATTTAATATTGTCCTGAATCCAATAATAAATCGCTTTAATCTTGTCAAGATCAGTTTTAGTACCTGCTGTAAGTCTATCTACTTCAGCCCTGAGATGAGACGGGTCGTTTTTTACCTGAAGCACCAAGCCGTTATACCATCCGTATAAATCATTGACAGAAGCCAGTACCTTATTTTTGCCCGATGATGTAGTGTACGATTTAGTAACCACTATAATATGTGGATAGAAATACAATGAACCTAATGAGTTTTCTTCTTGCTTAATGGCTGCCAATCGATTTACTGAATACTTGAATACATTTTTATCACCAACTCTCTGAACAGTTTTTTGAATATCAAATTTTTCGAAATTTTTTTCGATCAATTCAACCTCTACTTGTTGCGGAATTTCAAAACTTATTTCACGAGTTTCTACTGGTTCATCTTCATAAAAGAAGACAGTAGTTAAGTATTTCGGATCATCATATTTCACACGATTTTTAACTGTAATTGCCGTTCCTTCGTAAAGAAAATTCAGTCTGTACGTACATAGCTTGGAGTCTGAATAGAAAATATTGTCTACTTCATAGCTACCGCAAATTTTTTCCGGCCAGATAGACTTCCCTGCAGTGAATGCTGCATTAAATTCCTCAATCTTCAGATTATCATTGTAAAAAATTCCTTCAATATGATTGTAGTTGCTCTCTAGTGATACAAGATCCTTTTCATCTTCCCGAATAACCCGTAGCTGATTGTTATTGACTAAAAATCGGTACTGCGAAGTATAACGATTGGCCACAACTTTAGCCTTCTTATTCTCCGGATAAGTTTTTAATTTGTTTGACAGCGTAATGTTTGTGTTCTTCTGCGCAGGCAGTTGAATCGCTATTAACAGCAATCCAACGAGCACATTAATGGAAGTCCACTTCATACTAATATTCAATATCATTCAAAAAAAGACCTCACATATTGATACTGCCGCAGTGAAAATACTAAATTTTTATTTTTATAATCACAAATCAAATTCAATCTCATCCCCTACGCCAAAAGCTTTTGGTTCTTCCTCCTTACTTACTTCTTCCTTTTTTTGGCTTTCCCCGCCCGGCTTTTCCGTTTGGACGGACCCGAAGAGGTTTGCTTGCTTTGGTTCTTTTGGTTTTTGCGCTTTTGCTTTTGGGGGCTGGCCGTTGACGAGCGGACCCGCTTTTGGTTTTGCTTCCCCGAAGAGGCTTGCCTGCCCGTCCTCCTCGATGACTGGCTCCGGTTCGATTTTTTTTTTTGAAGACTGACTATCCTCAGGCTCCACCACTTCTACATCGTCTTCAATTTCCGTACTGGTGTCTTCCGCATCCTCCACCGGCCGAACTTTCGTAACCTTATATTGCGACAGGCGATTGCCCAAGGCCTTCCAGCCTTTTACATCAATAAGATCTTCCAGATTGATTACCTCAGTCTCTTTGTCTTTCCCCTTCCCTTTTACTACTTCAATTTCTACTTCTGGCGTTTCGCTGGTGGTTACAAACTCCAAGTCGTGAACCGATGCCTTCCGAAATAAATCCAAATTCTTTATCGGCTGTGGTGGTCTCCAACAAGAAGCGTTTTACAAAATGTTGCTTACTTACTCCATCAAAGTATATGGCTGAGATTACTTTCTTGGGATTAAATTTTTCCAACAAAATAGTTTTCTCAGGTTCGTAGCGGTTGGTTAATTCAAAGCTGGTGATTTTATAATTTCCACTTGACGTAATCGCCAGAATCTGATCATCACCATCAAACTTATTTACATACTTACCACGTTCGTCTTTATTCAAACGACCCGATGCCTGATCGAACCAAAGTTTAAGTCCGCTAAGCGTACTTCCTTTTGCTTCTTTGAAATCAATTCTCCGCAAAGGATATTTAGTTAACGTATTTCCTTTTGCCCCACGGCCTTTTATTTCCAATTCCGAAAAATCGAAATCAAAAATCTTCTTGCGTGCCGTGCTGGCCTGGCTCAATTTCACCTCCACAATCTCGGCTTCCCCATTGGGGTTGGCACTTAAGTAATACAATTTGCTATTCGGATTCCCCGAAGTAAGATCATATTCCTTATCACGAATGATAGCCGGCATGGCAAAACGTTTCGCAAATGACTTACCACTCTTGCCATCACTGTAGATCATGTTATACACCATCCGCTCATCCCCTTTCTTCCAAACGCCAATATGAATAATGTCCTTACCCATAAACTTGCGCTCGCCAATGCGACTCACTAATGCTTTTCCATCTTTACGAATGGCGATGATGTCGTCCAGTTCAGAACATTCAACAATGTATTCGTCTTTGCGCATGCCCCACCCTACAAAACCATCGGCACGGTTTACATACAACTTCTGATTGTTAGCAATTACTTCAGTAGCCGTAACCGCCTGAAAGCTTCTGATTTCTGTCTTGCGTTCGCGTCCTTTGCCATACTTATTCAATAGGTTTTGATAATAAGCAATGGCATAATCCGTAAGATGTTTGAGATGATGAAGTACTTCTTTCAATTCTTTCTCAAGATCTTTTAGCAACTCGTCTGCTTTAAACGAATCGTATTTAGAAATACGCTTAATCCGGATTTCCAGCAAGCGCAAAATATCATCACGAGTGATTTCGCGATAGAACTGTTTCTTATAAGGCTTAAGTCCTTTATCGGTGGTGCTGATTACTTCTTCAAATGTTTCGCAGTTCTCTATGTCGCGATAGATTCTGTTTTCTATGAAGATTTTCTCTAATGAAGAGAAAAGGATTTTCTCCATCAACTCCCCTTTGCGAATCAACAACTCCTGCTTCAACAACTTCACCGTTTGGTCGGTGTTATATTTGAGTATGTCGTTCACCCTCATGAACTGCGGCTTATCAGCAACAATCACGCACGCATTAGGTGAAATAGAAACTTCACAATCGGTAAACGCATACAGTGCATCCATGGCAATTTCAGGCGAAATGCCGGGCTGCAAATGAATTTGAATCTCAACGTCTTTAGCCGTGTTATCCACTACCTGCTTCACTTTGATCTTCCCCTTCTCGCTTGCCTTCACAATCGAATCCATCAGCGAACTTGTGGTGGTGCCAAATGGAATTTCTTTGATGGCGAGTGTCTTCTTATCGATGATCTCAATCTTGGCGCGAACTTTTACTTTACCCCCGCGAATACCTTGATCATACTCTGAGAAATCAGCGATACCACCGGTAAGGAAATCAGGATAGATTTTTGGATTCTTTCCTTTCAGGATATCAATGGAAGCTTTAATTAATTCACAAAAGTTATGGGGAAGAATTTTAGTAGATAACCCCACCGCGATACCCTCCACGCCCTGCGCCAATAATAAAGGAAACTTAACCGGCAACGTGACAGGCTCCTTCTTACGACCGTCATATGACAATTGCCATTCAGTAGTCTGCGCATTGTAAACTACATCCAGTGCAAACTTTGACAAACGCGCTTCAATGTAACGTGGCGCTGCTGCACTATCCCCTGTGCGTACATCCCCCCAGTTACCTTGTGTATCGAGCAATAAATCTTTCTGCCCGAGGTTTACAATTGCTTCCCCGATAGCTGCATCGCCATGCGGGTGATATTGCATCGTGTTACCTATTACGTTGGCCACTTTATTGAACCGGCCATCGTCCATTTCCTTTATGGAGTGCGCGATTCTTCGCTGCACAGGTTTCAATCCATCCTCAATGCGCGGCACGGCACGCTCTAATATTACATACGAGGCGTAATCCAAAAACCAGTTTTCATACAGGCCGTCCAGAGAAATTAATCCATGAACTACCTCGCCATCCTCATCGCGTATCGATTTGTCTTTAATTGCTTTCTTCTTGCTCATAACTATTTGTCACAACCGCTAAGACGCTGAGTCGCAAAGTTCCTTGCGCCTTTGTGCCTCTGCGGTTAATATTTAATACTATACTGTTTCAAAGTCCTCCTACTACTCACTTTCAACTTCTATCTCCTGATTTGCTGCTACCTTATCCAACTCAATCTTCAGGTTATCGATAATAAACTCCTGACGATCAGGGGTATTTTTACCCATGTAGAACTCAAGAATCTTTTGCAGATGTTTCTCTTTATCAATGCGCACGGGTTGCAAGCGAATGTCTTCCCCAATAAAGTTTCCAAATTCTTCGGGCGAGATTTCACCTAATCCTTTGAAGCGGGTGATCTCAGGCTTGTTGCCCAACTTGCCCACTGCATCTTGCTTCTCCTCCTCACTATAGCAGTAAATCGTTTCTTTCTTATTGCGAACTCTAAAGAGCGGAGTTTCCAGAATGTACACATGACCTGCCTTTACCAGGTCCGGAAAGAATTGAAGGAAGAATGTCATCAGCAACAAACGAATGTGCATTCCATCCACATCGGCATCGGTAGCTACAATTACTTTGTTGTACCGCAAACCATCCAACCCATCTTCAATGTTTAGTGCATGTTGAAGGAGGTTAAACTCCTCATTCTCATACACTACCTTCTTGGTGAGGCCGTAACAGTTGAGGGGTTTTCCGCGTAAGCTAAACACTGCCTGAGTTTCAACATTGCGCGATTTGGTAATCGAACCACTGGCTGAATCACCTTCCGTAATAAAGATAACCGACTCCATTCCCTTCTCTCCTTTTTCATCATCAAAATGAAAACGGCAGTCGCGCAGTTTCTTATTGTGGAGATTCGCTTTCTTCGCACGTTCGTTGGCCAGTTTTTTAATGCCGGCAATTTCCTTTCGCTCACGCTCCGATTGCAAAATGCGTTTTAGCAACGCATCGGCTGTAGCCGAATTCTTATGCAGATAAATTTCTAAGCTCCTTCGATACAAAATCACCTACAAAACTCTTCACACTCTGGCCTTCAGGAGCCATCGTGATAGAACCCAACTTCGTTTTGGTCTGCGATTCAAACACCGGCTCTTGCACGCGCACGGCAACAGCAGCAACAATACTTGCCCGAATGTCTGCTGCATCAAAATCTTTCTTAAAGAAATCGCGCACGCCACGCACCACGCCTTCGCGGAAAGCCGCTAAGTGCGTTCCTCCTTGTGTGGTATTTTGACCGTTAACAAAGGAATAATATTCTTCGCCATATTGACTCCCGTGCGTCAACGCTACTTCAATATCATCGCCCTTGAAATGAATAATCGGGTACCGAATGTCTTCTGAATCTGATTTTTGTTTGAGCAAATCAAGCAACCCATCTTTAGAATAAAACTTTCTTGTATTATAATTAATAGTAAGTCCGGCATTGAGAAACGCATAATTCCACATCAAATCATCCAGGTATTCGGGAATGAAGTGATAATGCTTGAACATGGTGTTATCCGGCTCAAACTCAACTAGTGTTCCGTTCTTTTCGGTGGTCTTACTTTCCTTTGCATCGGTAGTAAGAATACCTTTCTTAAACTCGGCCAGTTTTGTTTTGCCTTCGCGATATGCTTGTACTTTGAAATAGTTAGAAAGCGCATTCACCGCTTTGGTACCCACGCCATTTAACCCAACCGATTTTTGGAAAGCACCTGAATCGTATTTGGCACCTGTGTTTATTTTGGAAACCACATCGACCACTTTGCCTAACGGAATACCACGACCATAGTCGCGCACAACCACGCGTTGATCTGTAATCTTAACATCGATGGCTTTTCCATAGCCCATCATGTGTTCGTCAATACAGTTGTCGATTACTTCTTTTACCAGCACATAGATGCCATCGTCCTTAGCCGATCCATCTCCCAACTTACCGATGTACATTCCGGGGCGTAGCCGGATATGCTCACGCCAATCGAGCGACCGAATGCTCGCTTCATTGTATTCAATTGTCTCCTTCGCCATGTTACTTAAGTACCCTTTTTAAAAGTCGCGCAAAGATTAAAAAATAGAATCAGAATCTACATGTTGAAATTCAATTCTGATTGTGTTACACTGATCTGATCGTGATTCAAAAAATTAATCGATCTCAAATCCCTTCTAAGTAAATGATTTTTACACTCACTTCAACGAAAGGAAGAAATACTTCAGTTGTAAAAATTTATGAAGTTGATGAGTTTAAAATACTGATAGTCAGCACTAAAATACAACACACCAAAAGTGATTATTTAGTTAAAATTTTCTGCGAAAGCACGTAGATTGGCCAACTGATTATCCATGCGCCCACTAAAAATAAACTTCCGTAGATGGCTGGAGCCATCCCCGAATAGTCATAACGTTCACCACTATTAAATACATGCAGGAAGCCAAGTGAGGCGATAAAAAAGAAATTGATGGTGACGATCAATCCGTAAAACCAAGCCTTGAAATCCTGCTTCTGCTGAATGGGCAATCGTGTAGCAATGAATACCAGCGTGTTGATAACCGCCATCACTCCTATCGAAAGATAAAAGAGCGAATTTTTTGGAATGTAGCTAGGAGCCTCATCGTTCGAAAGTATTACCCATTCCGGCAGCCCTGCATACACATAAAAAAATGTGAGTAGTAACCCAATCACCGAAAAGAACCAAATCCCTTTGAATATCTTTAATGCCATCTGCTTAACTTTGGTACAAAACTAATCGATAATTTCAACTTGAACCTCAACCCCATTGTTCTTTCCATCCCCATTTTTTTTATCCTGATTGGGATTGAATTGGTGGTTGAGCGTTTTTCGCACCGTAAACTTTACCGCTTGCCCGATGCCATCGCTAACCTGAGTTGTGGTATTACTTCCCAGCTCTCGGGTTTGTTTATGCGCGTGCTCGCTATTGGAGTCTATGAAGTATTGTATTCAAACTTTGCATTCTTTGAACTGGAACGAACTGCTTTCTATTGGATAGCGCTTTTTCTTCTTACCGACTTTGCCTATTACTGGGCACACCGCATGAGCCACGAAATCAATTTGTTTTGGGGTGGGCATGTAGTGCATCACCAAAGTGAAGAATATAATTTATCTGTCGCACTGCGCCAAAGCAGTTTTCAGGTGGTGTGGACGTTTGCATTTAGTTTGCCAATTGCATTCTTAGGGTTTAATACACTGGACTTCGCATTGATTTCTGCCCTCAACACCTTATATCAGTTTTGGATTCATACCGAGACAATTAACAAAATGGGTTGGTTCGAATATATCTTCAACACACCCTCGCATCATCGGGTGCATCATGGTCGCAATCCAAAGTATATTGATAAGAACCATGCAGGTTCATTGATTATTTGGGATAAGATGTTTGGTACCTTTCAGGCTGAAGAAGAACGACCTACTTACGGGATTACAAAACCTATTAACAGTTGGAATGCGATCTGGGCAAACTTCAGCCACTATGCAGTAATGGCCGATGAAATCAAACAGATTCCTTCCTGGAGCGATAAGGTTAAATATCTCTTTAAAAAACCGGGATGGTTTCCGGAATCATTGGGCGGGTATCGTGCTGCTCCTGAAGTTGATAAAAGCACCTATAGAAAATACGACACCTCTTACCCCATGCAGTTAAATTACTACGTGTTGTTTCAATACATTCTGTGCTTGGGAGTCACGGGTTTGTTTCTCTTCAAGCAATCACAATTTACCATGCCTGAAAAGGCCGGTGTTGCTGTAATGATTTCCATTTGGGTTGTCAATTGTGGTGTGTTGTTCGAATCAAAACAATGGGTGGTTGTTTCGGAGTGGGTGCGCATTGTTTCTTTCTCGCTTCTCGCGATAGCGGGCACATATTGGTTAGCTTTGCCAAGCTACTGGTATGCAATCGCATTGATGTATGGTTTGGTGTCAGGGATTTGGTTTAAGTCGGTTTCAAAGTTAAAGAATGAAAAAGGGGTTGCTGTTTAGTTTAGTGCTGTTTGTCTTTGCATGCGGGAAACCATTACCTGATTTAGCTCCTATCGACTTATCGCAATGGAAAGAAGACAAAGGTGGCTGCAAAAATATCCGCGCTAGCTTCTTATCCGAATTGATTTCGCAAAAGGATGAATTGAAGGGTCTTTCAGAAGATGAGGTCATCAAATTATTGGGTCGCCCCGATAGAAACGAGTTGTACAAACGGAATCAGAAGTTTTATTACTACGATGTGGAGCCTGGCAAAGCCTGCGATTCTGTAGCAGCCAACAACAACTGATTCTACGATTTAATGCCATGAGCATGGCCAAGGAAGTTACGATTGAATCTAAAAATTAACCACACCAATCTTTAATCCCTTTGTCAGGTTGAGCTTGCCGAACCAATTGGATTCCAAAACGACTTCGACAGGCTCAGTCTGACAAGATTAGGATTTAACTATGCAAGGCATTCGCCTGGAAATGCTGTTTCTTTCTTAACGCTTTATTGATGTTGCTGCGAAGGATATCTACCAAAGCATCTTTCTTTTTGAAATTGAATGGATAGAGCAGCGAGGGCTTAAAGTAAAATTTCTTACCCAATTGTTCAGGATTAAAAAGCTCTACTTCATACACCCCGCCCAGGCTTTTGATTTCAACTTCTTTTATGTTTTCCAATGGAATCAGAATGTCTTGTCCTTTCTGGAGTACATATAAAAACTCATCATCAAACTCTACCCGATGCACGTTGCGGTTAATTCTAACCCAGCCATACACTAAAAAAAGGGAATAGCCAACGGTAGTAATAGAAGTGAAGTACCTCTCGGATTTGAGGTATGAACTAATACTATTAAATATCAAAAAGCAGGCTAGTGCAATGAGCAAGATCAAAACACTATTCTTATAAAATCCTAAATACCGGGTTGAGAGTCTATTGATTCGCTTGTTTTGGTACGTAGCCATATATTTACCGAAAATAGAAAATAGTATGAAGAACATCGCAGTAATCGGATCAGGAACAATGGGTAATGGTATTGCACATGTATTTGCTCAACATGGATACACAGTAAGTCTGATCGATATCTCGGAAGAGGCTTTGAAAAAAGCGATTGCTACCATAGATAAAAACATGGGTAGGCAAGTTGAAAAAGGAATTTTAACAGAAGAAGCTAAGAAGCTTGCATTCGCGAACCTCACTACAACCTCGTTTCTAAAAGAAGGTGTGCGTGATGCTGATCTGGTTGTAGAAGCAGCCACCGAGAATATTGATCTAAAACTAAAGATCTTTAAAGAGATTGATGAGAATACTAAACCAAGTGCTATCCTGGCGAGCAATACTTCATCGATTTCGATTACAAAAATCGCATCGGTAACAAAAAGTCCTGATCAGGTAATAGGCATGCACTTTATGAATCCTGTACCTGTAATGAAATTGGTAGAAGTCATTCGCGGCTATCGCACAAGTGATGACGTAACCAGCAAGATTATGGAGCTTTCGCGAAAGCTTGGGAAAGTGCCTGTTGAGGTAAATGACTATCCTGGTTTTGTGGCCAATCGCATTTTAATGCCCATGATCAATGAAGCTATTTATACCTTGTATGAAGGTGTGGCCGGTGTAGATGAGATTGATACCGTAATGAAATTGGGTATGGCGCATCCGATGGGACCGTTGCAATTAGCCGATTTTATTGGGCTTGACATATGTCTTTCCATTTTACGTGTGCTACACGATGGCTTTGGAAATCCAAAATACGCACCTTGTCCGTTGCTTGTAAATATGGTGCAGGCAGGACATAAAGGAATAAAAAGTGGTAGCGGGTTCTATCAATATAAAGCCGGAAGTAAAGAGTTAGTGATTGCTGATCGATTTAAAAAATGAGTAATTCTACAGATGAAAAATTTATTGCCTACTGGAGTGAGAAACGAAAGCTAGGCAAGAATAAGTATGGCTTGCTGCATGGAGTGGTCTATTTCGCCATGCCGGCCTTTGTTTGCTCTGAGTTAATTAAGAATCTTTTTCAGATTGGAAATTATGAGCTTTCAATAGCACGTTTTGTAATAGGATTTATAGTTTGGTCACTTCTGGGGTTTTATTTATTCAGATTGTTTCAATGGCGAACACAAGAGAATCGGTTTAACCAACTACAAAAAAAGGAAGGTCAATGACCTTCCTTTTTCATTTCAATAGATTAAAAAATTACTTCTTTAGTAAATCGCGAATTTCTGTAAGCAAAACAACATCTGCGGGAGGTGGTGGTGGCGCAGATGGAGGCAATCCCTCTTCTTTCTTTTTAGTTGCATTCATTCCTTTGATGATTAGAAATAACACAAATGCAACGATAAGGAAGTTGATTACAGCAGAAATAAAGTTTCCGTACTTCACTGTCCCAAAAATAGTAAGTTCAGAAAGCTCAGTAAGGTTAGCAGCCTCCAACGCTGGCTTCAATAATAAAGGAGTAATCACATCATCAATAAACGATCCCACAATTTTTCCGAATGCTCCACCGATGATGACCCCCACTGCGAGATCCACGACATTGCCTCGCATGGCAAAGGCTTTAAATTCTTTTAACATAATCAAAAAGTTTAGGTTTGGTAACAGTAAAACTAACAAACAACCTTAGATGGCAAAAGCTATTATTGTAAAACCTTGAACTGGTTACGCAATCCTTTAAAACTGGTTAGTTCTATTCCGGTGCTACCGATAAACATTTTGGCCTGAATCTTTACGGGTACTCTATTTCCATCATCAGACATCCAACAGGTAATAGAATTTTCCCCGTCAAAAATCTTGTTGTCTGGCATAATAGGTACCAACCGATGACAAGATACTTTACCTATTTTGGTTTTGATCGTTTCCTTACCATCGTAGATAATCTTCATGTTGTAAGGTGTATCTTCAAAGAATCCTGAGATTGCAAGCGTATCCCCTTTTTTGTACTTCTTATTGAAATCAATAACCCGTAAATACAAAAATCCGGCTACCATATCACGCACATTATCTGGAGTCTTGTAATACTTAGGCGCTTCATATACACCTGTTTCCTTGTTTTTTACCTTCACTTCAGCCTGAAGTTTATCGTGGTCATAGGTAATCACTTCATCCTTTCGGTAATTACCTTCTTTAATTTTGCGATATGAAACATGGGTAACTAATGCCGCAGTATCCACATAGGCACCCCACTGGTCGTTTACTTTAGTAATCCAGGAAACAAAGCCGAGTGTTTCGCCATAGGCATCTACTTTGTAACAAGGGCGGGAATTCTTAGTATAGATATACTTTTCAACCACTGTGGAGGCTTTGCCCACCGTAAAAAACCCAAAGTTTACACGGTATTCAAGTACTTCACCGGTTCCAAAACTTGTATTTTTAATGTCAATAAAGTCCTTTCTTCGTTCGCTTGAGAACGAGGCAAGAAGAATAAACGCCAATAATCCATTTATCAAGTACTTCATCAAAGCAAAGTTAACACCTGAGCCATTAGAAGACAAAGTTCATACCAAGGCTTAAACACGAATAACAGTCTTATTAGGTTCCTTTTAGGGTAGTTAGCTCGGAAACTAAACAGAAACATTATTTTCCCTTAATGCATCGTTAAGCGAGGTTTTTTTATCAGTGCTTTCTTTGCGTGTGCCTATAATCAAGGCGCATGGAACCTGATATTCACCAGCCGGGAATTTCTTAGGCAAGGTTCCTGGAATTACTACCGATCGTGGCGGAACATATCCTTTATATTCAACAGGCTTGGAACCTGTTACATCGATCACCTTTGAACTGGCTGTTAGGACTACATTAGCGCCAAGCACAGCCTCTTTACAAACCCGGGCACCCTCAACAATGATACATCGTGAACCAACAAAAACGTTGTCCTCAATAATTACCGGAGCAGCTTGAATGGGCTCAAGCACTCCGCCTAAGCCAACACCTCCACTCAAATGAACATGCTTACCAACCTGCGCACAACTGCCTACGGTGGCCCAGGTATCTACCATGGTACCCTCATCCACATACGCCCCAATATTGATATAGCTAGGCATCATAATTACTCCCCGATTTACGAATGATCCATGACGGGCTATGGCATGAGGCACCACCCGCACGCCCAAATTTTTATAGTCCTTTTTCAAGGCAATCTTGTCATGAAACTCAAAGGGTCCCACTTCAATAACCTCCATTTGCTGAATAGGAAAATACAAGATCACCGCCTTTTTGATCCACTCGTTAACCATCCAATTTTCACCGTCTGGCTCGGCTACTCGCAGCCTCCCTAGATCAAGTAAACTCACCACTTCCCGTACCGCGTTTTGGATCTCTGTCGACTTCAATAATTCACGATCCAACCAAGCCTTTTCAATTAGTTCTTTCAGTTCCATTTATATCCTATTTTTAAACCAGCTTGCAATAAATGAAAAAACAAAGAATAGTCCTTGCCTCCATCCTAAAACCCGTGGATGATACCCGCATGTTTGAGAAGATGGGTGGTACGCTTTCGAAGGTAGATGACTATGAAATTTATGTGATTGGATACCCCAGTCAAAAGAAGAACAACACGCATGGAAACGTCACTCAATTGCCACTCAAGCCGTTCAAAAGACTTAGTCTAGGCAGATTGTTGGCACCATGGCATGTGTTCCAAAAAGTATATAAAGTAAAACCTAAAGTACTGATAGTTAATACCCATGAATTATTGATAGTTAGCATTGTAAACAGAATATTCTTTGGCACCGTTATTATCTATGATATTCGTGAAAATTACTGGCGAAACATCCTTCATACAACTTCTTTCCCAACCTCAATAAGGTTCTTGATTGCTAGCTGGGTAAGGCTCAAAGAAAAGTTAACTGCACCCCTATTCCACTCATTTTTTCTAGCCGAAAAAACCTACAAACAAGAGCTCATCTTTGTGACCGGAAAACAAATTGTTTTAGAAAATAAAACGCTCCTTCCCAAAGGATTTAAACGAACACCTACACCCGGTAAAATCAAATTACTTTTTAGTGGCACCCTGGCAGATAGCACAGGTGTTTTTGAGGCGATTGAACTGATTAAAAAACTTCATCAAATTGACCCGCGGGTCGAGTTAAAAATCATAGGTTATTGTGCCCTTACCCCCACCCTTGAACGCATCCAAAAAGCAATCCGTGATCATTCATTTATTGCCCTTGAAGGTGGTGATACATTGGTGCCGCATGATCAAATTTTTGAGGCCATCGCTTCCGCAGATTTTGGGATCGTTGCGTACCCTCCATCTGCCCATATCGAGAATCGGATTCCTACTAAGCTATATGAATATCTTGCTTGCCAATTACCTATCATCCTTCAAGACTACGAGCCCTGGGTAAAACTCTGTAATCCGTATAATGCCGCAGTGGTCATTCAATTTAAAGACTTCCACCCGGCTGATGTGCTTACTAAAATCACGACCACTTCTTTCTACACTTCCAACCCAACGGATGTCACCTGGGAAGCTGAGGAATTTAAATTATTAACTGAAGTATCTAGAATTTTAGTCTAAAAATATTTTTAGACTAATCTAAAAATTATACTTTTGTGGAGTTAATCCCATAAAAGCATGTTAAGCCTTACGGAAGAAAACTACCTTAAAGCGATCTATCATCTATCCGATGGCGGCTCCAAATCAGTATTAACTAATGATCTGGCCGCAGCCATGAATACGAAAGCTGCCTCCGCAACGGATATGATTAAGAAGTTATCTGCCAAAACAGTAATCAGCTACGAAAAATATTATGGTGTAAATGTTACCTCAAAAGGGAAGAATGAAGCCTTGATGGTTATTCGTAAGCATCGGCTTTGGGAAACCTTCCTGGTTGAAAAACTTGGCTTCAGTTGGGATGAAGTTCATGAAGTAGCCGAGCAATTAGAGCATATTGACTCTCCTCGACTGATTGAAAAATTAGATGAATTTCTGGGCTTCCCTAAAGTTGACCCTCATGGAGATCCTATACCCGATAATAAAGGAAAGTTGAAAGTAATGCCCAAGGTAGCTATTGACCAATTAAACATTGGCTATCAAGGTAAAATTGCTGCGGTGAAAGATTCAGACTCTAACCTCCTTAAGTATCTGGATAAGATTGGTGCCAAACCGGGTACTAAACTTAAGATTTTGGGCAAGGAAACATATGATGACTCCATGGAAGTCTTGATAGATGATCATCGGATTTTTATCTCGAAAGAAGTTTCTCAAAACATTTTAGTTGTAGAATAATGAGGGAACAAACAGGAAGAAAGTCATTAAGCGAAGTCCACGCAAGTGTTGATGCCACCAATCGCAAGGGCATAAAAAAGCTCTTTGCTTTTCTGGGGCCAGCGTATTTGGTAAGCGTAGGCTATATGGATCCCGGTAATTGGGCAACGGACATTGCGGGCGGAAGTCAATTCGGATATTCTCTTATATGGGTTTTGCTGATGTCGAACCTGATGGCTTTATTACTTCAAAGTCTTAGTGCTCGCTTGGGTGTGGTGCGTCAACTTGATCTCGCACAAGCATCGCGCAGCGAATACCGGCCTGCGATAAATTATTCACTTTGGTTTATGGCCGAGATTGCCATTGCCGCTTGTGATTTAGCTGAAGTGCTTGGAATGGCCATTGGCCTTCAACTTCTTTTTGACTTACCACTAATCTGGGGTGTATCACTAACCGTGTTGGATACACTCATCATTTTAGTGCTGCAAAGCTATGGCATGCGCAAGATGGAAGCCTTTATCATTGCATTGGTAGCCATTATAGGAGGTGCTTTCCTTATGGAAATGATTTTAGCTAAGCCTGATATGAGCGAATTAATGATTGGCTTTATCCCTTCTCTGCCCAATGACACTGCACTTTACATTGCGATTGGTATCATTGGCGCAACGGTAATGCCACACAACTTATACCTGCATTCATCTTTAGTGCAAACCCGAAGAATCGATTCCTCTACCAATAAAGGAATCTGGTCAGCTATAAAATATAACTTCATTGATTCAGCTATCGCGCTCAACGCAGCCTTCTTTGTCAATGCTGCAATTCTCGTGTTAGCGGCATCTACTTTTTTTAAAGCAGGCATGTTTGAAGTGGCTGAAATTCAGGATGCACATAAATTATTAGCGCCCTTGCTCGGTACCGAACTGGCTCCACTCCTGTTTGGAATTGCGCTCGTTGCAGCCGGACAAAGTTCAACGATTACTGGCACCCTGGCTGGTCAAATCGTAATGGAGGGCTACTTAAATTTGAGGATCGCTCCCTGGTTAAGGAGATTAATTACCCGACTTATTGCGATCATCCCCGCATACCTTGTTATCATTATTTATGGTGAAGGTGAAACCGGAGCCTTGTTAGTATTAAGTCAGGTTGTGCTAAGTCTACAACTTGGCTTTGCCATCATCCCCTTGATTCACTTTACAAGCGATAAAGGTAAAATGGGAGTTTTTGCTAATAAGACCTGGGTGCAAATTGCAGCGTGGGCTATCGCACTCATTATTATAGGATTAAATGTGCAACTAGTAATACAAGAAGTTTCCGGTTGGCTTGCAGCCGCTGGTGACAATGCCTGGATTATTTGGGTAACCGTTATTCCGGTTTGTATTGCTGCTGCCTTACTACTGGTTTATATCACTATTAAACCTTTGATTGATAAACAAGGTGTCGATAAGATCTCTCGCATTCCACACGGTACCGCTGTTACATTGACGAATTTAACGAAGCCCGTTTACAAACAGGTTGCCATTACGATTGATTTTTCTAATGTGGATTCCATTGCCATTCAAAGTGCTTTCGCTCAAGGCGGAAAAGAGGCAAAGTACTTACTGATACACGTGGTTGAATCAGCGGGTGCCATGGTGTATGGAAGTTCCATTGCAGATAAAGAATCGAGCATTGACAAGGAAGCGCTGAACAAATACGTTAAGCAACTTACCGAAATGGGATATCAAGCGGAGATGAAAATCGGGTATGGTAATCCGAAACGGAAAATCCCAGCCATGGTAAAAGAGTTTGAAGCTGACTTGCTGGTGATGGGCGCCCATGGCCACAACTTTGTAAAAGATTTAATCTTCGGCACAACTGTGGACACAGTTCGGCACCGGGTAAAAATACCGGTACTGATTGTTCGAGAGCCAATCGAAACAACCGAATGAATTTAATCTGCATCAGGGCTACAAACTGATTCCTGATTATCTTGCGGCATGGCTCAAGGACACTCACCTGACGATACTATCATTGCACTTGCTACACCTCAAGGTGTAAGTGGTCTGGCGGTTATCCGTCTTTCGGGAAAAGAGGCTATCCAGATCACTCAACATGTTTTTAATGGTAAATCATTAGTTGATCAACCTTCTCATACTATTCATTTGGGTACTCTGGGGGAAGGCGACAAACCCATCGATGAGGTATTGGTATCTCTTTTCAAAGAACCCAATTCATTCACTAAAGAGAACTCGATTGAAATCTCTTGTCATGGATCCCCAGTAATTGTTAGACAAATCATCAAACTGTTTTTAAAACACGGTGCCCGGCTAGCCGAGCCTGGTGAGTTTACCAAGCGTGCTTTCATGAATGGTCGTTTTGATCTTGCGCAAGCCGAAGCGGTAGCCGATTTGATTCATGCTGAAAATGACAATGCACGGCAGGCTGCCCTTAATCAAATGCGGGGTGGTTTCTCTAAAGAAATCAAATTTTTGCGGGAAGAGTTAATTCACTTTGCTTCGTTAATTGAACTTGAACTTGATTTTGGGGAAGAGGATGTAGAGTTCGCCAAACGCAACGATTTGTATCAATTGGTTGCCAAACTTCAAACCTACATCACACGACTAATCACCTCCTTTGATCAGGGCAATGTGATCAAAAACGGTATCCCCACGGTAATAGCAGGTAAACCCAATGCTGGTAAATCAACACTTCTCAATGCTTTGCTTAATGAAGAGAAAGCAATTGTCTCTGAAATACCGGGCACCACGCGTGATGTTATTGAAGATGAAATAACCCTGGGAGGTATTACGTTTCGGTTTATGGACACGGCCGGACTTCGCGATACAATAGATGTAATTGAAGCTTTGGGTGTATCGCGCACGCGCGAACGCATGAAAGCTGCCTCGTTAATCCTGTATGTATTCGATCTTTCAAATACTACAATTGATGAAATTATACAGGAAGAACGAGAGCTAATAGCGCTGGAAATACCCTTTATAAAGGTTGGAAATAAGTTAGACAAAGCACCTGAAAAGCTTCTTAAATCAATTGAAAACAAAGATTTTATACTCATTTCAGCGGCCAGTAAAACCAATCTCGAGACGCTAAAGGAAGTGGTCCTATCAAAGTTTAATATTCATGAAGTGAAGCAAGGCGATGTGTTAGTTACAAACCTTCGTCACTATCAAAAACTAACCGAAACACAGGAAGCATTGAACCGCGTTGTTGTTGGATTGAATTCAGAAATCACTGGAGACTTTCTTGCCATGGACATTCGGCAGGCCTTGCATTTCCTGGGTGAGATAACGGGTGAGATAACAAGTGATGATTTACTCGAAAATATCTTTGCAAACTTTTGCATAGGTAAATAATTCTGAAGTACTTTTACGTGAAGAGTTTTTTATAACTCCGTCTTTAACTAGTAATAAAAAAATAAACTAACGCATCATGGCAAAGAAAGCAAAAAAGGCTGCCAAAAAAGGGAAAGCAAAACCTAAAAAGGCAGCAAAAAAATCAGCAAAAAAAGTAGTTAAGAAAGTAGCTAAGAAAGCTAAAAAGGCTGCCAAAAAAGTGAAGAAGGTAGCGAAGAAAGTTGTGAAGAAGGCCGCAAAAAAAGTAGCTAAAAAAACAACTAAGAAGAAAGTTGTGAAGAAGGCTGCTCCGGCTCCTGCACCAGCTCCAGTGGTAACTCCAACTGAAGGAACTGGAATGCCAATGTAGTCTTGAACTAACATTATTAAAAGAGCGACTCTTGGGTCGCTCTTTTTGTTTCCATTCCACTTGAGCTATTTGAGCCATGGCCATTTACGATCATCATTCCTGTGATCAAAGGGCTAAAAGAATGATAATTATTGGTAACTTGCCTGTCTGGCTTATCACGAGCTTTAATCAAACCAAACATTACTATGAATAACAAAAGATTACCATTCCTAATTATAGGCGTCATTGCATTTATTGTGATACTAGCGCTTTCATCCAGTCTGTTTTATACCATTAGCGCAACAGAACGCGCTGTCCTATTCTTTCCTTTTGGAAAGGGTTTGGATAAGGACAACATAGTAGGGCCGGGCACCCATATAAAAGCACCGTGGAACGAAGTCTACTCCTATCGCGTAAATGAGATGTCCTCGGAAGAGAACATGGATGTGTTGGACAAAAACGGATTGTCTATTCATATTGACATAACAGTTCGTTTCTTTCCTATACCCGATAAAATCGGATACATCCATGAACAATTTACTACCAATTATGAGACTGTGCTTGTTATTCCAGAAGTTCGCTCTACGGTACGTCAGGTAATGGGACGATACACTGCCGAGGAAATCTACTCAACAAAACGGGCAGAAGTAGAGGTTGCCATAAGAACAGAAACGGAAGCTATTTTAAACAAAAACAATGTTCATACTACGGCCGTGCTGATTCGTTCAATTGCCTTGCCAGAGCAAATCAAACAAGCCATCGAAAACAAATTGCAGCAAGAACAAGAGGCATTGGCTTACCAATTCCGATTAGATAAAGAAAAAAGTGAAGCGGAACGAAAAAGAATTGCCGCTGAGGGTGAATCGCGCGCGAATAACATCATCAACAATAGCTTAACAGACAAATTACTGAAAATGAGAGGAATAGAAGCCACCTTAGAGCTCTCCAAATCTCCCAATAGCAAAATAATTGTTATAGGTTCAGGAAAAGATGGGATGCCTTTGATATTAGGAAACAACTAATTCTACCCAACCCATTTTTTTTAAAAACCTAACGTTCTATCTTTAAAACGAAAGTTTAAATTTTGAATCATGGCGAAGACTGCTGAATTAATTATCGATGGTAAATCCTATACGTTTCCAATCGTTGTAGGCTCCGAGGGCGAGCAAGGTATAGACATTAGCAACCTATTGGAAACTACGGGGACGGTTACGTTGGACTTTGGGTATAAAAATACCGGAGCAACAAAAAGTGCCATTACCTTTTTGGATGGTGATAAGGGAATCCTTCGCTACCGTGGATATTCTATTGAAGATCTGGCAGACAAATCGTCTTTTCTGGAGGTGTCTTACTTGTTGATCTTTGGTGATCTACCAACACCTGATCAGTTAAACAAATTCACCACCGACATCAAGAACCACACAATGGTTCATGAAGACATTAAGAAAATATTGGACGGATTTCCTTCCACTTCACATCCAATGGGGGTGTTAGCTTCCCTCTTTTGCGCTCAGACAGCATTTTACCCGGAAGCACTTGACCCTAACCGGGCAACGGATGGAGTTTACTTAAGCATGATTCGTTCACTGGCTAAGATGCCAACTTTTGCAGCCTGGGCTTTCAAGAATGCCGTAGGTCATCCAGTAAACTATCCTGACAATTCATTGAATTATTGTTCAAGATTTTTGAAGATGATGTTTGCATTGCCAGCAGAAGATTTTGAAATCGATCCGGTGGTTTCTGCAGCACTTGATAAGTTATTGATTCTACACGCTGATCATGAGCAAAACTGCTCTACCTCCACGGTTAGAATTGTAGGTTCATCTAAGGCAAGTATCTATTCATCTATCTCAGCAGGTATCAATGCCCTGTGGGGACCACTTCATGGCGGTGCTAATCAAGAGGTGATTTTAATGCTTGAGCAAATTAAGAAAGATGGTGGCGATACTGATAAGTGGATCAATAAAGCAAAGGATAAGAATGATCCTTTCCGATTGATGGGCTTTGGCCATCGGGTTTATAAAAACTTTGACCCGCGCGCCAAGATTATCAAAAAGGCTGCTGATGATGTGCTCGAGAAATTAGGTGTTAACGACCCAACTCTTGAGATTGCACGTAAGCTTGAAGAAGTTGCTTTGCGCGATCCCTACTTTATCGAGCGTAAACTTTATCCGAATGTTGATTTCTATTCTGGTATCATCTATCGCGCGTTAGGCATTCCTGTAGATATGTTTACGGTAATGTTCGCCATCGGTCGCTTGCCAGGATGGATTGCTCAATGGAAAGAATTGCGCGAGAACAAAGAACCTATCGGTCGCCCACGTCAAATCTACACTGGAGCGAACTTTAGACCTTATGTTGCTTTGGATAAGCGATAAAAGCACTTTAACAATTATATTTAAGGCTGGATTTATCCAGCCTTTTCTTTTTCATTCAAAACCAATTCTATGGCACTTGTAGATGATTTTAATGCAGCCGTTGTTCGCTCTAAGGAACTAACCCAAAGGCCTTCTAATACAGATTTATTAAATCTATATGCGCTCTTCAAACAAGCCACGGAAGGAGATGTTACTGGTGACAGACCCGGAGGTTTCGATTTCAAAGCGATTGCCAAATTCGATGCCTGGACAGAACGCAAAGGCATCTCAAAAGAAAAAGCAATGGAAGACTATGTGACGTTGGTAAACACGCTGTATCAAACTCAGGCCTGATCCATTTTGAATCTTTTCTATCAACCGGATATTCCACAAGGAATTCTTCATCTCAATGAAGATGAATCGCGACATGCAGTAAAAGTACTGCGCATGAATACTGGTGATCCATTACTGATAACAGACGGACAAGGTGCTTTATATGATGCCGTTATTACAAAGGCAGATTCAAGAGCCTGTGTGTTTTACAATCACTGAAAAGAGAATCTCCCCTGCCCGGCCTTTCTCCATTTCAATTGCCATTGCTCCAACCAAAAACATTGATCGCACCGAATGGTTTGTTGAGAAAGCAGTTGAGCTGGGTATTGAGCAAATTCATTTTATGCGCTGCAAAAATTCTGAACGTAAAACAGTTAACCTGGAGCGGATTCATAAAATTATAATCAGTGCCATGAAGCAATCCGGACAAGCCTGGCTGCCGGTTTGTGAGGAGATCAAACCACTTTCAGAAATCCTTACGCTTGTTGCGGATCAAAAATTTATTTGTTATGTGGATAGTCAGAATCCTGATCAGTTAAAATCGATGGCAAAACCAAACCAGAAGTATCTTGTATTAATTGGACCTGAAGGCGATTTTCAAAAAGAAGAACTTGAGCAGGCCATTCAGCATGGCTTTGAAAAGGTAAGTCTTGGCACCAACCGATTGCGCACAGAAACAGCCGCCTTGGCTGCATGCCACACACTTAATTTGATTAATTTGTAGCCGAATTTTTCAATGCTATGACAGCCTCAGAAGCTAAAAAACAAATTCAAAAGCTAACGGATGAGATTAACTATCATACGGATCTGTACTATGTAAAAAGTAAATCAGAAATCTCCGATTTTGAATTTGATCAACTGCTTGAACAACTGGGTAAGTTAGAGAATGAATTTCCTGAACTTCGATTACCAGACTCTCCTACTCAACGCGTGGGTGGTGCCATCACAAAAGAGTTTGCAACGGTTGTTCATCAATATCCGATGCTTTCTTTGGGGAATACGTATTCTTCCGAAGAGTTAAAAGATTTTGATGGTCGTGTTGCTAAGGGATTAGATGGCGATCCGTACGAATATTTTTGCGAACTGAAATTTGATGGTGTTTCTATTAGCTTGATCTATGAAAATGGATTACTGGTAAAGGCCGTTACACGCGGTGATGGTGTAAGGGGCGATGATGTAACCACAAACATCAAAACAATTAGAAGTCTACCCCTTCGAATAAATGCGAAAAATCTGCCTGCACGATTTGAAGTTCGGGGTGAGGTGTTTCTTTCTAAGGATGTCTTTAAGCAACTCAATAAAGATCGGGAAGACATTGGTGAAGAAACATATGCTAATGCACGCAATACTGCTTCGGGAACCGTTAAGATGCAGGACTCAGCCGAAGTAGCACGCAGGAAACTCGATTGCTATGTATACTACTTATTAGGGGTCGATAATCAAGTAGATACGCATGCTGATTCAATCCATAAATTAGAATCGTGGGGGTTTAAAGTTTCTCAAACGTACAAGCAATGTAAAACGATTGACGAAGTTCTTGCCTACATCTCTCAATGGGAAAAGAAACGATTAGAACTTCCATTAGATACCGATGGAGTTGTTATTAAAGTAAATAGTCTTGAGCAGCAATCTCAATTAGGATTTACAGCAAAGAGCCCGCGCTGGGCTATCTCCTATAAATACAAAGCCGAAAGCATAAGCACACGCTTAAATGGAATCACCTATCAGGTAGGTCGAACAGGATCTGTTACGCCAGTGGCTGAGTTAGAACCCGTTCTACTTGCCGGCACCACCGTGAAGCGCGCATCCTTACATAATGCAAATGAAATTGCGCGTTTGGATTTACGCATTGGCGATTATGTTTTTGTAGAGAAAGGTGGCGAGATTATTCCTAAAGTTACCGGAGTAGTATTGGAAATGCGGGATGCCAGCAACAAAGCCGTTAAGTACATCACCAGGTGCCCCGAGTGCAAAACTGAATTGATCCGTAAAGAAGGTGAAGCCAATCATTATTGTCCTAATGAAAAAGGATGTCCACCCCAAATCAAAGGTAAGATCGAACATTTCATTCAGCGCAAAGCAATGGATATTGATTCGATTGGTGAGCAAACCATTCGTCAGTTATATGAGTTGGGTTTTGTAAAGTCGCCTGCCGATTTATATTACTTAACCAAAGAGCACCTTCTTAAGTTGGAGAAGGTGAAAGAGAAATCGGCACAGAATATTCTCGATGGAATTTCACAATCCAAGAATCAACCTTTTGAAAATGTATTGTTTGGAATTGGGATTCGGTTCGTTGGAAAAACGGTGGCCGAGAAATTAGCGAAGCATTTCAAAACAATGGATAACCTAAGTCGCGCTACATATGATCAATTACTGGAAGCACCTGAAGTAGGAGAAAAAATCGCCCAAAGTGTTGTCGCTTATTTTAAAGACTCCGACAATCTTGATGAAATTGATCGTCTTACCAAAGCCGGACTTCAGTTTGAATCTACACAGAAAGAAGCAGAGAAATTGAGCAATCTCTTAGATGATAAATCATTTGTAATTTCAGGAGTATTTGAAAAGTATGAACGCGATCAATTAAAAGATATTATCATCGCCAATGGCGGGCGGGTGCTTTCTTCTATTTCCGGAAAGCTAGATTTTCTGCTTGCTGGTGAAAACATGGGGCCGGCCAAGAGAGAGAAAGCTGAGAAGCTTGAAGTTAAAATCATCTCGGAACAAGAGTTTGATGCCATGCTTGGAAAATGAATTGCCAATTGAATAATTTACCTGATACTTTGTTACTACTTTATTAGCTTTCGGTCATGTTTAAAATGAATTTCTTAAAAATGCGCACCAAAACTGCGCTAAAAAATAACAAAACCGAGCGGGGTAGCAAGCCCTACAAACAAGCATCAACCGTAGGGATTGTATTTAGTGTTGAGGATAAACAGAAGCATCAGGATGTGAAGGATTTTATTCAGCTGTTGGAAAAGGATGGAAAGAAAGTAACGGTATTGGAATACTTACCTGAGAAAAAAGAAAACTATGAGTTTAAGTTTGATTTCTTCACCGTTCAGGAATTGAATTTTTGGGGAACACTCGAATCGCCAGTTGCCAATAAATTTACAGATACGGCTTTTGATTATTTGTTTTATCTGGATAGGGAATCGAATCCATTATTATTAAACTTGCTGGCTCGTTGCAAGGCCCAATGCCGCATTGGCAGGTTTAATGATGGCGAACGTGAATATTTTGAATTAATGATCGAGCAAAAGGGAACTAACAAGGGGTTAATTGAAACCATGTATAGTTACACCAGTCAATTAAGATAACATGAAGAGTTTGTATGGAACAGGTGTCGCCTTAGTAACACCCATGAACGACAAAAAAGAAATCGACTTCAAGGCCTTGAAGCGATTATTGAATTATACCGCTACTGGTGTCGACTATTACGTAGTGATGGGTACTACCGGTGAATCAGCCACATTAAGCAAGGATGAAAAAAAATCAGTGCTTACTTTTGTACTTGCTAACAATCGTAAAAAATTACCCATCGTTTATGGCATTGGGGGTAACAATACGCAGCAGGTTATTGATGAAATAAAGTCCACCGATTTGAAAGGTGTTGACGCACTTCTTTCGGTAAGTCCTTATTACAATAAGCCTTCGCAGGAAGGAATCTATCAACATTTTAAAGCCGTGGCAAAGGCATCGCGACTTCCTGTAATTCTTTATAATGTTCCAGGCAGAACGGCTTCAAATCTAACTGCAGAAACAACACTTCGTTTAGCAAACATTAAAAATATCATTGGAATAAAAGAGGCTTCCGGAAATCTGGAGCAATGCATGAAAATCGCTAACGAGAAACCAGCAGATTTTATGTTGATCTCCGGTGATGATTTGCTTACGCTTCCCATCTACTCGATTGGCGGGGTTGGTGTAATCTCTGTGCTTGCCAATGCATTGCCAAAAGTGTTCTTAAAGGTGAAACAGAATTTTCATGCAGGGAAATTAGTGAATGCACAAACTGAGCACTTCAACCTGTTAGATATCAACGCTCCTATGTATGAGGAAGGCAATCCGGTAGGCGTAAAATATCTTTTGAGTTTGCAAGGTATTTCTGAACCGTTTGTACGGATGCCATTAATGGAGGCTTCTGCTGATCTTAAAAAGAAGATCAACGCGCTATTCAAAAAGCTATAATCACCTATTGGTTAAAATAGATCAGTCTTTGTCGTAAGCTTCTTTCAGAACAGCAATGTCAAGTTTGTTCATTTTTAACATTGCGGCCATTACGTTGCCAGCCTTTTTGCGATCCTTATCGCCTAACAACTGTCCTAAAATTGGCGGAACAATTTGCCACGACAATCCAAATTTATCTTTAAGCCATCCACAGCGCGATTCCTGGCCACCTGCCGAAAGCTTTGCCCAGAGTTCATCAATTTCGGCTTGTGTTTCACAACTAACAAATAACGAGATCGCCTCAGTAAATTTAAATTGAGGTCCACCGTTTAGTACTTGAAAAGTTTGTCCTGCCAACTGAAACGTTGCACCCATAATAGTACCATTGGGTCCTGGCATTTTACTGAGAATTTTGGAATCCTTAAAAATAGAACAATAAAAATTGATAGCCTCCTCAGCTTGATTATCAAACCAAAGAAAAGGTGTTATTTTTTGAGTGATTGCTCCCATTATTATTCAGTTAAAAGAATCAATTATTTGCCTTCTGTATACTTCTTAAAATTATCAAGTATTGCTTGCCAGCCACCTCTTTGCATCTCAATTGGGTTCTCACTTTCCGCCTCAAACGTTACAACTACTTTTACGTGATCCCCGGAAGGTTGAAAATCATTTTTGGCTTTTCTTCCATCATCCATAGTATATTCTATCGTTTTGAGTTTTTCCACTTTTGTATAGATCCCTCCAAAATCAAAACTCATACTTCCATCGCGTGCCGCCATGGTGTAGGTGAACTTTCCATCTACTTTTAAATCATTCTCGGCTTTGGGGGTATGCCAATCAGGTGATGCGTTATTCCAATGAACAATGTGTTTGGGTTCAGACCAACACTCCCATACTTTTTCAATGGAAGAGTGGATGGTTGCTTCTATTGTAATAACGGTCTTTTCTATAGTTCCCATAATTATTTTTTGTTAGCCGATTTTGCTTTTTTACTTTTGGGTGTAGTCAGTCTTTTATTCTCCACCTCTACCCTATACTTTACAATTTTTGTTATTAATGTTAAAGGCATCTTCCTTTCAATAGGAAATTGAATAGAGCCTTTTGCGGTTTTATACTTTGTTAAGTTATCAGCAAATACTTCTATAGCTTTACTACCTGGATAAAAACCAATGTGAGATTTGTATCCAGCAAAGTGGACGAGATTTTTATCATTCAACTTAAAGGTTGGTATTGCATAATTAATAGTCTCAACTGCTTTAGGGGCCGCTTTCGCGATAGTAGCTTTTACTTCCTTAAGTATTGCCTGAACATCTTTGGGAAACAAAGCAATGTATTCGCGCTATTGTTTTGTAGTCTCCTGATTGCATCGTGACATTTTAGTTGGGACTTCTGATCAATTACGAATCAAAGATAAAGAGATAATCATGAGGAAGTACTGGTGCAAAAGCGACAATTAGAGAGGCTTCTTGCGACAAGATCCTATTAGGCGTTTTTTTATCATTTACCTTTTGATGGTCAAGTAACCTGTCATTTCACCTACTGATGAAGTACCCGGTTGAGTAATTATTTTATCGTAATTGACCTTGTAAAAATATACTCCACTAGGAAGTTCCGTTCCATTATTTTGTTTGCCTTCAAATTTTATAGAAACGTTGTTATAATTATCTATCTCAAAAACCTTATCGCCCCAACGATTGAAAATTTTCACCTTATTATCCGGCCCAAGAAATTGGATATTCTCTAACAAAAAGAAATCATTTTTCCCGTCTCCATTCGGAGACAGTCCATTATATGCCACAATTTCACCATCAACCTTTATCTGAATAGTTATTTGAGTGCATTCATTTAACAAATCACAAACACGGATTGTAATTTCATCTGTACCTACAAATGAAACAGTTGAATAATCTAACGATAAATTAAAACTATTGTCAAAGGTTGCTATCGCATTGCTTGTTGGCCCCTGAACAATTTGTATTGTGGTTGGATCAATATTATCATTCAAGTCAGAAATTAGAGAGCCAAAAGGTATTGAAATAACTTGTCCAACTACTGCGCTAATAGGAATTGATGGTTGTGAAATTACCGGAGGGGAGTTTATAATATCTACTGTTACAACACCATCGCTACACAGATTACATTGATTACAAATCCGATATTGAAATGAATCCGCTCCTACTGTGCCTGCACTTGCCAGATAACTAATTGTTTTATCCGCATTTACACTTGCAGTACCTTTCAATCCATTCTGAACTATCGAAACGGTGATAACATCATTTGCATTGATTGTTGAATTTGTAATGACATCTGCAACAATTGGTTGTTGAACATTTACATTCTGCAACAGGTTGGCTGCAATTAACGGTTGATTTATAGTTACCACCAACAGATCAGAAACTTGCGGACATACGCCAACTGCATCTGCTGATAGTGTTAACACTACACTTCCCATGCTAATATCACTTGCATCAGGTGTATATGTTGTAACCGCTGCTGTATTGTCTCCAAAAGTACCTGTTCCTGAAGTTGTCCAAAGGAGGTTATTTGCAGAACCTCCCGATATGCCTGTTAAACTCACGACATCGTTGGAGCAAATGGTTAAATCAGAACCAGCACTAACTGTTGCAGCTTTATTAATGTTTACCATAACCGTAGCACTAGCACTAACACAGGCTCCTGTGCCATCAGGATCATTCGTAGTAAGTGTTAATGTTACAATTCCATTGGTAATGTCTGTGTTTCCTGCAGTGTAAGTAGATGTAATACTAGCTGCATCACTAAATACTCCATCCCCATTGGTCGTCCAGGTTGAGGTTGTAGCTGCACCACCAATACTGCCCGAGAGAGCGATAGGATTGTTTTCGCACGTATCTGAAATACTTCCAATTGAAGCGGTTGGAGGGTTCACACAAACACCTCCTGCAATTATCCCTGTTATCGGAAATTGAAATACTGGATCGGTATCGTCATCACTGGTGATGGTCACTGTTTCATTGAAGGTACCTGCGGTTACTCCACTTAAAATCAAACCAAAGGTGATGCTTGAGACAACACCATCAACTTCTGCTGCAATAAATTGAGGAGGACTAAAGGTTGTACTAAAGACAGTTCCGGTGATAGAAATATTAGATACAACCATATCTACCGGACCAAAGTTTGCAATTGTTAGGGTACGGGTAATGTCTGCTCCTTGAGCACCAGATCCAAGGTTGATAGCTGTCAACTGTCCATTGAAAACTTCAGGATCACTATATCGGTCAAGTCCGTCAAATACGGATATTTCCGGACCGTAAATATCACCGGCTAGCTCAAAATCAAAATTACTTTCATCCGTATCATCATTGGTAATGGTCAATGTTTCTATGAAGTTTCCTGCAATAGTGCCATCCAGAATAATATCGATGGTAACAGAATTATTTGGCGATATCAATGTTGGAGGCGGAGATAACAAACTAAAAGTTGTTCCTGTAATGTTGATTCCTGCAATATTGAGATCGGCAGCACCATTATTAAAAATAGTAACCTGGTTGGTTACATTATTTCCTCTAAATTCAGAGCCTACATATAATCCCTCTCCATTATTAAGGACATCGCCAGCGGCTAATAGCCCACGGTAAACTACAATTTCAGGTTCAGGCGCTGCTGTTACCTTACCCGTTAAAGGAAAACTAAACACGCCAGGGAAATTATCACTGGTAATAGATAGTGTTTCGTTGAAGGTGCCAGCTGATGCATTGCTTAGGGTAACCGCAAAGGTGTGGGTGGCGCCCGGTGCCAGTATAAAGGGCGCAGCAGGTGTAGTAAATGTGGTGCCCGTAATGGCGATAACCACATTGTTGAGAGTGATACTTTGTTTGTTTTCAATAGTTAAACTCCTGACTTTGGTTGATGGTAAAATATCTATGGAACCAAAGTCAATGGCGATAACCTGGCCGTTCAGGATTTCCGGTGCAGTAGTATCGGATCCGTTAAAAGCGGAAATACATCCAGCGCCTTCATCGGTAATGAACCAGTTGTAAGTCCCTGTTAAGATGCCTCGAGCGGTTGCTCCACTACAATAATAGAGACCTGAAGCACCCAATTGCACATTGGGTTTTACGGTTTGAGAGGCCCATCCTTCCAATAGATTATCATAATTAGATACCGATAACCCTGAATTGTTGAGCATATTAAACGCCTGTGATAATTTACTCACATCCCATCCACCGAGATCCTGATTAAATGATGACGCATTTGAAAACATTACGCGCATATCAGTGACGTTGCCGACATTCCAACCAGAGATGTCCTGGTTGAATCCAATGGCATTAGCAAACATGGAATTCATATCGGTTACATTTCCTACACTCCAACCACTAATATCCTGATTGAACATGGGTGTGTTTTCAAACATACTGCTCATATCCAGGACGTTTGTAACTGTCCAACCACTAATATCTTGATTAAAAGTCGGGAGATCACTCAGCATCCCACTCATGCTTTTCACGTTTGTTACATTCCAACCGGTGATATCATTTGTAAACGCAATAGCACCCTTGAACATGTTTGCCATGGTGGTTACATTATTAATATTCCATCCACTTATGTCTTGATTGAATGCAATGGCATTATTGAATAGCCCACTCATGTCCGTTACATTATCTACTGTCCATCCGCTGATATCCTGATTGAAAACTGATGCAAATGAAAAAGTGCTTGATAAACTGGTTACCTTAATAACATTCCATCCTCCAATATTCTGATTGAAGGAAGTGGCACCCGCAAACATGGCTCCCATGTTAGTCACGTTGCTCACCGTCCACCCACCAATATTCTGGTTAAAGGCACTGGCAAACCAAAACATTTGAGTCATGTCTGGTCACGCTGCCAACGTTCCAGTTGTTAAGGGGTTGATTGAAAGCCGTGGCATCTGCAAAAAGTTCAGACATATTAGTAACTGTGCCTACATTCCAGTTATCAATGTTGTCATTCATGGCAGCCGCCCTCATAAACATTCTAGACATGTCGGTTACGCCAGAGAGGTTAGGAGCGTCAGTGGCATTTATCCTTAGGTTAGCGCAACCTGTAAAAGCCGAGGCCATAGAAGTCCATGCAATGTTACCCCATTGCTCCACCGTTAATATTTTGCGACTTTCTTTCGGAGTAAAAATGCTGGTAGCATTAAAATAGATTCTTGGAAAAGCTCCTGTAATAGAAACCGTGTAGGTGCCTGGAGTAGCATAGGTATGGGTGATACTTCCGGTTACATCAGTGTCAGAATTTCCATCACCCCAATTGACATTATAAAAATATCCGGTCCCTGTGGTAGGAATCGTAATCTGGTTATCATTGGAAGCTGCCTGGATTATCGGTTTTCCAAGTGGTGACGAAAGCATTGAAAATGGTGTTTTCATAAAGCTTGCTAACAATATCACCTGGGATGTTTTCACCTGCTACAAACAAGTCGAGGTCACCATCGCCATCAAAGTCTATCCAATCACCAACACTTTGGAAAGTAACTCCATCCAAGCCGGCATTGATGTTGGTAAAAACTCCTGCATCATTCCTAAAGATGGCGGACGTGATGTTATCACCGGGTGAATAATCCTGTCCTGTCAAGAGTAAATCCAAATCGCCATCTCCATCATAATCTCCCCACCGAATTGATCCCTCCTCAATAGCATCAGGAAGTCCTGCACCGATATCAACAAATGTCCCAGCATTATTCTGATAGATAAACGCACCGTCAGTGCCAACGGACTTACCACCCATTACAGCGATATCCAAATCTCCATCATTGTCATAGTCGCCCCAGTCGGCTGAGCTAAAACCAAAGCCAGGGAGCGATGCGCCAATATCTACAAAGCTTCCACCATCATTTCGATAAATGGTAAAGTGTCTGGCCAGAGTCTCATCGAAGCCGGTAATCAAAAGATCCAAATCGCCATCTCCGTCATAGTCTCCCCAGTCAACTGATCCATCTGTTACGCCTGTTAGACTTGCTCCGATGTCTGTAAAAACTCCTCCATTGTTTTGATATATAATGGTAGAATGAAAATCAGGACTAAATAGATGTCTTCCAGCAATCACTAAATCTAAATCGCCATCATTGTCGTAATCTCCCCAATCCACAGATGCAAAATCGACCCCTGTAAGCCCAGCCCCGATATCGGTGAATGCTGTTCCTCCATCATTTCTGTAGATTTTTGCTATCCTGTTGGTGAATGAAGCATCGAGTCCTGCTATTAGTAAATCCAGGTCACCATCACCATCGTAATCTCCCCACTCGCACGCTCCATCAGAAACGCCAGTAAGAACTGCTCCAATATCTGTAAAAACACCATTAACATTATTGTAAATTACTGCGATCTGATTATACCCTGGATCAAACCCAACTACCGCTACATCCAGGTCACCATCACCATCATAGTCACCCCAATCTGCATTGCCATATACAACTCCTATAATTCCAGCCGTTGGTCTTTCCAGAAAAGCGCCTTCAAAGGGACCACTTGCTGCAATAAAACTGAATGACTTTGCAATAGCTACTTCTCCACCAGTGCCCAGTACTAATGAGTTTACCACAACAGTTATACGCTCACCCGCTTTAAAGCTGATGGAAGGGTTAAAAATTACAATAGAATTATCTGCTCCCATGGAAAATATTCCACGGTACTGCCCATTTTGACTACCTACGATTTTAATATTGTCATCGAAGACATCATCCGCGTTGGTAGAGTTACTATGCACGGAACTTAAATTTATATCAGTATCAAAGTCAAGTTCGATGTTGGAGGTAACGGCTATGTTGTTTGAGTTAGATCCTGGTATGGAAGTGTAAACCATTTGCGCATTACCAGATCTGCTGCACAACAGAATTATCGAAACAACATGAAACAAAAAAGTAAAATTTTAGCGAGGAGCGAAAAACCATACAAAGCGTAAATTTAGGTTCAGGTTTAATCGTTAAAAATCGGAATTTATGTTGGTAATCCTTCCTAAAAGTTGTTTTAATTGCAGTAGATTATACTAATGGTAATCCATGAATGCCCACCGTCATTCCCCTGCTTGCTGCCCGTCTTGTATGCGGCTGAGTGGAATACATCACTCACCGATTTCAAAACTCCGCCAAGCCTATTTCATTCCTCGCTATTGATTGCGTGTTGTTTACTACAACAGCTGTAGCTGGTGCAGTACATTATTTTATTTCACCTTGAAAGCTTATCAACCCCACAAGAACTCATTAATTACATCCCACAATTAAATCCAGTTTGGCCTGAGATCAGTATAGTGCCGATACTAATATTAATTTATTGAATTAAATAGAAATCGATTTAAAGCAACCTTGTTGATTTTGTAAGCTATTCCATTAACCCACAAGAGCACGCCTTTGATAACGTAAGTATCATTGAAAATCTTGAAGGTCAATATGAAGCTGTTCATTCATCAAAACATCTTTACCCTGACAAACCCATTCACGTTTCGCAGGCGCAATAATCATTATGCAACAGATATGCTTAAAAGGAAACTTTCAAATGAAGAAAATCAGATCCACAACAAATGGAAGCATGTGGTGCTGTGTTTATCCTCGGAAGTATTAAGGCACTCACATGATCACAAGACGAGTCGATTACCTTATTTCAAACAATAGGTAATCAAGGAATACTTTCAATAGTACAGTTTGATAAGAAGGCTTTTGAATTATCTCTCATGGAGATATCTATTTAATCGATCTCACGCTAGTTTCAAAAAAAAGGCCGAATCAATGGATTCAGCCTTTCATTCATCACTTTAAGAGTGATTATTTCTCTTGATTCTTCAATTCTTGTACTTCCTGGCGGATAGCCTGGGCAGCATTTTTAAGATCTTGCATCCCTTTTCTGATGCGGGTACCGGCAGCGCTATTTGCCTTGTTGTAGAACTTATCTGCATCTCCTTCAAGTGATGCAATCAGAGTCTTTAGTTCTTCAAATTTTTTCATTTTTATAGGATGTTTAGTTTTTAAATATTGATTCCTAGTGCCAATTTAAGCAAAAACCTTTTAAAACAACCTAAAAACCCATTTTTTTAGAACTTGGTTACTGTAACTAATTCTTCTTTTTTATAAAAACCGCTGTCAAGCTTCGTTTTTAGCGCAGAAAAGGCCTTTAGAGTCTCCTCCACATCGGCCAGCGTATGGGCCGCTGTAGGGATAATTCTGAACATAATTACGTCTTTTGGCACCACAGGGTAGATAACTACGGAACAAAAGATGCCATAATTCTCCCTTAAATCCATTGACATATTTGCGGCTTCGCCTACCCCACCTTTAAACAAAACAGGCGTAGGTGGAGTCTGGGTTTCGTTGATGGCAAACCCTCTTTCCTTCAATCCACTCTTAATGGCAGCCATAATCTTCTTTAGATCGCTGCGCATTTCAGGGTGCTTCTTCAATAACTCTAATCTTTTTAATCCACCGATCACCAAAGGCATTGGCAATGACTTGGCGTAGATCTGCGAACGCACTGAATAACGTAAGTATTTTAAGATGTTTTTATCGCCTGCTACAAAAGCGCCAATACTGGCCATGGATTTTGCAAACGTGCTGAAATACAAATCAATTTCATGTTGAACTCCTTGCTCCTCACCTACACCAGCCCCGGTCGCTCCCATGGTACCAAATCCATGAGCATCATCCACAAACAACCTAAAATTGTATTTCTTCTTCAGTTCAACAATTCCTTTCAAATCACCCATGTTACCCGACATACCAAATACACCTTCGGTAATTACCAGAATTCCGCCACCCGTTTCATTCGCTAGCTTGGTAGCACGCTGAAGTTGTTTCTCCAGGTTCTCCATGTTATTATGTGGATATACAAAGCGCTTGCCCATATGTAGACGAACGCCATCAATGATGCAGGCATGCGACTCAGAATCATATACAATCACGTCCTTGCGATCAACCAGTGCATCTATAATAGAAAGCACGCCCTGGTAGCCATAATTTAAAAGCATGGCATCTTCCTTCATTACAAAACCAGCCAGTTGCTTTTCCAATTCAATGTGATGAACTGAATTACCAGACATCATGCGCGCACCCATGGGGGAAGCAAGTCCATATTCAGCTGCCGAATCGGCATCAGCCTTTCTTACTTCAGGATGGTTAGCTAAACCAAGGTAATTATTAAGACTCCAGTTAAGTACTGTTTTGCCTCCAAATTTCATTCTTGGACCAATTTCTCCTTCCAGCTTTGGAAAGAAAAAATAATCATCCGGTAGATGTGAATACTTAGCCAGTGGTCCGGCTTCCATGCGCAGCTTTGAGAATAAGTCAACCATTGAGTTAGATTGTTTCGTGGTTAGTGAATCAGCCTGATCCCTAATGCCTTAGGCATCGAATCTTAGCTAAAATTTGCGGCAAAAATAAGAAAAAAGTATCAGGCTACATATAGCTGCAAATAAATTAGAAAGCCTCAGCAAGACTATAATTAAAAGGTTTCGAATCTTTTAGACTGTCAAGTTCAAATAATTTCGCCTCTACACAGCTTATCGTTATTATTGCTTTTCTCTATGCATTCACTGATGAATGATTAATAGAGTAGTTCAACTTTAAGTGTCGTTCATGCGAAGAATAAAGAAATTGTTAGTTGCTAACCGGGGGGAGATAGCTTTGCGCGTAATGCGAAGTGCTCGTGAATTAGGCATTAAAACGGTAGCTGTGTTTAGCGAGGCTGATCGAAATGCGTTGCATGTTCGGTTTGCCGATGAGGCCATTTTCATTGGCCCCCCTCCTTCTGCTCAATCGTATTTGGTAATGGATAAAATTATTGCTGCGGCTAAACAAACAAATGCCGATGCGATTCATCCGGGGTATGGATTCCTTTCAGAGAATGAAGAATTTGCCGCTTTAGTTCGTGATGCGGGAATGATTTTTATAGGGCCCTCTCCTGAATCGATTTTGCTAATGGGTAGTAAACTAGGAGCCAAGGCTGCTGTTGCCAAGTTTAATGTTCCATTAGTTCCCGGTACATCCGAACCAATATCTGATATTGGCGTAGCCAAGAAAATTGCCAAAGAGATTGGTTATCCCATACTAATTAAAGCGAGTGCGGGTGGCGGTGGCAAAGGGATGCGTATTGTAGATGCGGAAGCTGATTTTGAAAATCAAATGGAGCGCGCAGTCAGTGAGGCTATCTCTGCTTTTGGAGATGGTTCCGTTTTTATTGAAAAATATGTAACTCAACCCCGACACATAGAATTTCAAATATTTGGTGATCAACATGGCAATGTTGTTCACCTGTTTGAACGAGAGTGTTCCATTCAACGCAGGCACCAGAAAGTTATTGAAGAAGCCCCTTCTGCCATCTTAACACCCGAATTAAGGAAGCAAATGGGTGAAGCTGCTGTCAACGTTGCAAAGGCAGCTAACTACTATAATGCCGGTACAGTGGAATTTATCGTTGATGAAAATAAGAATTTCTATTTTCTGGAGATGAATACGCGGCTGCAAGTGGAACATCCGGTAACAGAACAAATTACAGGCTTGGATTTAGTGAAACTCCAAATCAAAGTTGCTGAAGGAGAAAAACTTCCCTTCAAACAAGAAGACCTTAAAATCACAGGGCACGCTGTTGAAGTACGCGTGTATGCTGAAGATCCTGCCAACAATTTTCTTCCCGATATTGGAACCTTAAAAACCTATAAACGTCCGCAAGGTCATGGCATTCGGGTGGATGATGGCTTTGAACAAGGCATGACGATTCCGTTTTATTACGATCCCATGATTGCCAAAATGATTTGTCATGATGAGACGCGTGAAAGAGCCATTGAAAAAACAATTCGGGCAATTGATGAATATGAAATCACGGGACTTGAAACAACACTTGGCTTTTGTCGATTTGTAATGACACATGAAGCATTCCGTTCAGGTGAGTTTGATACTAAATTTGTTGAAAAATATTTTACTCCAGATACATTAAAACCAATACCCAATGAAGATGAAGAAACATTGGCAGCCATGCTTGCTGGTTTTTTAAAAGAGGAAATGAAGCAAGTGGTAACCCAATCAAATCAAGTAGGCAATACTAGTCTTTGGAAGAAAAATCGAGTAAATGGCTGAGATAAAACCCATTCGAGCATGGCGTTATAACGAAACGCTGAATCAGAAAATTGATGACCTCACTTCGCCCTTATTTGATGTAGTTTCTGAACGACAGCGAAAAGCATTGTATCAGAACCCTTACAACTCTATTCATCTTTCAGTGCCTCAAGGCTTTGATGCAGCCACAAAAGCAGGATTACTGTTGCAGGAATGGAAAGAAAAAGGAATTATCGTTCAAGATAAATTGCCTTCTATTTATGTGTACTATCAATACTTTAGACTGGCAGGAGGAAGTAAAGAATATTGTCGCAAAGGATTTATCAGCCACATCCGCACGTATGATTGGGAAGATCGCGTAATCCTCAGGCACGAGAATACAATTCCTAAAGCTGTCAATGATCGTGTTGATCTTCTTGAAAGAACAGAACTTCATGTTAGTCCCACGCATGGGCTATATACAGATCCATCGTATGAGCTGGAGAAATATATGGATGAAGCCATTACGGCTCCGATTTATGAAGGCGAGGATTATCAAGGCGTGCGTGATGTTTTAGCAGTTATTCAAGATGCAAACGTCATTCAAAAATTCATTGATTTAATAAAAGACAAGACAATTATTTTGGCAGACGGGCATCATCGGTATGAAGGTTCCTTGCTCTACAAGCAAAAACGAAAATCAGAAAATTCTGATCACTTAGGTTCGGAAGGATATAATTTTCATTTAATGTATTTGACCAATACCGAAGCCGATGATTTACGAATCCTTCCCACCCATCGTTTGATTCACACTATTAGCGGGTTTGATGAAAATCAGATTATCGAAAAATTATCGGTCGATTTTGTTATCAAAGAAATAGAAGATGCCGATACACTAAATGAAATCATTATTGGTAAAAAATGGGCCTTTGGAATTCTCTTCAAAAATCGAACACTTAAAATTCGATTAAAACCTGAGTCGCTTCAAAAAATGACATGGAACTTTCCTGAGGAAGTGAAAGAACTTGACCTCACCGTGCTTCATTATTTTATCATTGAAAAAATCCTTGGAATACCTGGTAAAGATCAGCGCAAATCTGAAAACATTTCATTCGATCGGAGTTTTTCAGATTGTCTTACGAAAGTAATTAGAGAAGAAGTCCAGATGGCCATCATTACTCAAGATATCTCCATTGAAGAAGTAAAAAAGGTGTGTGCCAGTGGGTACACGATGCCACAGAAGTCAACTTATTTTTATCCCAAAGTAATTTGTGGATTTTTATTTAGTTCCATTAAAGAAGATGAATTTCAATCGCCTGCTTACTCAAGGTTTTAGTTTAAAATTTATTATTTTTAAATAATGAAAGCTGAACTTCTTGATCGAATTACAACAAATCCATTGATTGGGCATGGAAAACCAACCATTCGTAATACACGGTATTTGGTAGAAAGCATTCTTGAATACCTTGCGGGAGGAGATACACCAGAAGAAATTCTTCAAGAATTCCCTGATCTGCATAGGGATGATATTTTTGCTGCAATAGCATATGCAACAGAAGTTCTTAAGCATAAGGGCATTTCCTTTTCAATGACCAAATGAAATTTCTAATTGATGCACAACTTCCTCCCAGTTTAGTGCAATCATTTAAACAAGCAGGTCAAGATTGCATTCATACAATAGACCTTCCCGAAAGAAACTTTACTTCAGATCAAACCATTAATAAACTTACAGTTGCTGAGAATCTTATCTTAGTAACAAAAGACACCGACTTTTTTCATTCGTACCTTATCAATAAAGAACCTTACAAACTTGTTTTTGTCACAGTGGGTAACATGAAACTAAATGAACTGAATAAATTCTTTGAACTACACATAGCTGAAATTATAGCTACCATAACAGATAATGGTATGATCGAAGTAAATAAGAATGGAATAAAAATAATTTCAGAATGAATTTCAGTCGCCCGCTTATTCTCGCTTCTAGCTCCCCACGCAGGCAATACCTGATGAAGGAAGCTGGGTTTGAGTTTACCATTCAGGTTCCGGATATTGATGAGTCCTTTCCTCACGAGTTGCCCGTAAATTTTGTACCCAAATACCTGGCGGAAAAAAAAGCAAAAGTATTCCTATCAAAACTCACCAACGAAATTGTCATCACTTCTGATACAATTGTAATTTTGAATAGCGCCATCTTAAACAAGCCTCGCGACCGCGCTGAAGCCATTAGTATGCTCACTCGCCTTAGCGGACAAACCCACACCGTAATCACTGCAGTGTGTTTGTTGTCTAAAGAAAAAATGGATTGTTTTGATGATCACACAAAAGTGACCTTTAAAAAACTTACTCAAGAGGAAATAGAATTTTATGTAGACACATATAAACCGTATGACAAAGCTGGGGCGTATGGCGCACAAGATTGGATTGGGATGGTAGCTATAAAAAAAATAAATGGCTCTTACTTTACTGTGATGGGCATGCCCATGCATTTAGTGTATTCGCACCTACAAGACTTCTAAAAGGTGAAAAAAATTCTGTCTTTAATCAAAACCCATGTAAGACAGGATTTTCAATTTACATATTACCTAACAATCTGTTTATTCCTTTGCTTTTCCCTTATTCTAAATTACTCGATTGATCTTGAGAACGCTTGGATAGATCGTTATACACGCAACCCAATTCGAATTTTATTTTACTTTATTCTTAATGCGTTCGGCTACTATACCAGTTGTCTTCTTGTATCCTATTTCAAAAAAGAAAAAGGGTTTTGGCGATCTCGCCCCTTCTGGATTTTTTCCTTGTTTGGATTACTCATTCTTTCATTAGATCGGGGATTTCCTTACCAACAAAGTTTGGTTAACTCATTCAATCTCTCGTATTCAGTTTATACGTGGGTGTATAAGATGACTTCGCAGATTTTTTCGTTCTTATTCATCTTCACGCCCCTTGTTCTTTTTTATTGGAAGCAAGACAAAGTGGAATCGGGATTTTACGGATTAACTACAAGAAGTAGTATCAAACCGTATCTGTATCTCCTACTTGCTGTTGCTCCCATAATCATGTTAAGTTCGCTTCATGAGAGTTTCACAAACTATTATCCGATATACAAAACCAATCAGATTGCTGAAGTCTGGCATTGGCCAGCCTTTCTACCCGTTATTCTCTTCGAGTTTTTCTACGGCTTAGATTTTCTAAATGTTGAACTTCTCTTTCGTGGCTTTTTTGTTTTAGGAATGGTTCAGATACTGGGTAAGCATGCGATTATTCCTATGGTAACAATTTATTGTTTCCTTCATTTTGGAAAGCCCGCAGGTGAAGCCATCAGTTCCATTTTTGGTGGCTATATTTTAGGTGTTATTGCACTATACTCCCGTTCTATTTGGGGTGGTATTCTTATCCATGTTGGTGTAGCGTGGATGATGGAAACTGCAGCCTATGTTGCCAAAGTGTTCTGAAGAGAACTAGCAACAATCGTTGTTGCGCATTTGAAATGACCTTCTGGGCAGGCTTTATAGCCATGCAACCCGCAGGGCCTGCAACTTAATTTTTCGCTGGTTTGCACAATGAAAGATCGATCGGACAAAGGTCCAAAGCCAAATGAAGGTATTGTAGAACAATAGATAGCAGTTACGGGCGCATTCATTGCCGAGGCAAGGTGCATGGGTGCAGAATCGTTTACGAAATTCATCACCGCTCCTTTCATAAGCGCGGCCGACTCTAAAAAACTTAACTCACCAGCAAGATTCCTAACGTGTTCATTGCCAACTTCCGTAACCATACGATCGCAAACAGATTTATCTGATGGCGCTCCCAATAAATAAATGTTATCAACCTGATGAATAACCGTTTTAATAAAATCAATCCATTGATTAGCTGGAAACTGCTTTGTAAACCACACCGATGTGGGTGCAATACAGAGGTACTTCCCTGATCGGAATCTGTTAATCTTTTCAAAGTCCTTCTGCGAAGGATAGAGTTTGGGTAACGCACGAATGCCATCCGTAAAAGATTCAATCAATTTATGATTTCGGTCAATCTCATGCAACCCTGAGTCGAGATCATGTTTAATCTTATGACTGAACATAAACGACCACGGGTTTTTATCGAACCCGATTTTATTCTTAGCTCCTGAAAAAGCAGTGATCAAACCAGAACTCGCGAAGCGGTGAATGTTAATTACCGTATCATACTTTATCGCCCGTACTTTGCTTACAAGCTTAAATAGGTTTTTAATTTTTCCTTTCTTCTTATCCCAGATCAACACATTTCTTACATGCGGATGATCACTTAATAGCGTTTCATTACCCTTCCGCAGGAGGAAATCAATTGAAGCGTCTGGGTAGGCAGCATGTAACTTCTCTATCACCGAAGTGGCGAGAATAACATCCCCAATAAATGCGGTTTGAATAATTAAGAAAGACTTTGGTACTAACACAAAAATTAAAACTTGGTTTTGTAATAGCGCAATGCCTCGCTCACGATATCCATGGCAATTTTCTTTCCTTGAAACTCAGGTACCGTTACAATTTTGTTTTCTAATTTTTTATAGCTCTCGAAAAACTCTTTCAGTTCGAGTTTAAAATGAGAGGCCAACTCACTGATGTCGTTCAAGTGCTTTGTGTTAGCATCATTTAAAGCCACCGCTAAGATCTTATCATCCGCTAAATCCTGATCGATCATACGCATTACACCTATTACCCGTGCAGGCACCAAACACAAGGGCTGAATGGGTTCGCGGCATAAAATCATAATATCCAGTGGATCGTTATCTTCTCCCAAAGATTTTGGAATAAAGCCGTAATTGGCTGGATAAATTACGGACGAGTATAATACCCGATCTAACTTAAGTAGCCCCGTTTCTTTATCTACTTCATACTTGGTGCGCATGCCGGTAGAGATTTCAATAATTCCATTCACAAATTCGGGAGGTGCCGAACCTGCAGGGGTTTCATGCCAAGGGTGTTGAATCATAGGAGTATAGTAAGAGTGCGAAGATACTATTTCTGCACGAGCAAAATCTAAAACAGATTCCATAAAAAAAGTCCATCCTAAAATGAGGATGGACTTTCTTTGTATAATTAAAAGGTTACTACTCCTTTTTCTCTTCTTTCTTTTTGTCTTCCGCTTTCTTCACAGTAATGTCTTCGCCATCCTTCAAGCGCTTTGATACAACCAAGAAGGGACCTGTGATAACCTCAGATGCCTCCGTTAAACCTGAGATTATTTCAATGTTATCATAATCACTGATACCTGTTTTCACCTCCACCATCTTTGCCTTTCCATTCTCATTCACAAAAACAACCACTTTATCCTTTTTCTCAACAGCCTTAGGTTTGCTTGAATCAGTTACCTGCGGACGGTCATTACCATTATTATTGTTGTCATTATTTCCTTCGTTACCACCAAAACCTTTATCATCTGGATTACGCGTAGTTACCGCTGACAATGGAACAGACATTACGTTTTCTTTCCTGGTAGTTACAATATCCACACTGGCTGTCATACCCGGGCGGAAAGGGTATTTGTTTCCTTTCTTAATCAAATCCTCGTAAGAAGATTGAAGAATAAGAATTCTTACTTCAAATTCGGTAATCGCATCCGTTGATTGCTTATCTCTTGCTGTATTCGCAATGTTTGTAACTACGCCTTTGAATTGTTTTTCAATATTACCATATGCATCCACATCAATGATTACGGAATCTCCATAATGCACACGCACGATATCATTTTCATTTACATTCACTCGCACTTCCATTACATTAAGATCAGCAATGCGCATCATTTCTGTACCCGTCATCTGTGCAGTTCCTACTACACGCTCCCCTTTCTTCACATTCAATTTCGACACCACACCTTTCATTGGAGCCAGAACAGAAGTTCTCCGTAGATTTTCGCGAGCCTCTCTAACCCCCGCTTCAGTGCTGTTAACAACAAATTTTGAAGCTTCTAACGACTGCTCTGCCGACTTAAGATCATTCTTTGCAATCTTAAAGTTCTGCTGTGCTAGTTGCCAATCAGCCTCAGAGATGACTTTCTCATTCCACAATTTTTCTTGCCGCTTATAATCTTGTTCAGCACGCATTTGAGTTGCCTGAGCACGTGCCAAGCTAGCTTTCGCAGACTCCATGTTAGCCTCCTGTTGGCTCAACGCAGCTTCCGATCTTTCTAACTGACTTAACAAAATATCAGGTCTGATTTTAACAAGCACTTCCCCTAACCTAACTGAATCTCCATCTTCAACCGCTAAATCAATAATTTCGCCAGATACCTCAGGTGCCAATTTAACTTCAGTTACAGGCTGCACAGTTCCTGATGCACTCACCTTTTCAGTGATAGAAACCCTTTTAGCTTTTGCTACATCAACTTCTATTGTCTTTGGCTTACCAATCCAACCTTGTGATTTACCAATAATTAGAAATACTATGAGAAATGCTACAACACCAATACCGATGTACAGTAACTTATTCGACTTTTTCTTTTGCTTTGCCATTAGAGTTTAGATATTAATATTCAATTGGTTTTCCCTGATAAAAATCCAGCACCTTCTTTTTGAAGATGAAATCATACTTAGCCCTCACTAAATCTGATTCAGCTTGAAAGAGAGCATTCTCTGCAGTTTGATACTCTACAAAGTTAACGGCACCAAAATCAAAACGTTGTTTCGACATGCGGAATGCCTCCGTGCGAGCTTTCACCTGTTTCATAGCTGATTGATATGTTTTGGCTGCAGCCGATGCATCGTTATAGGCAGATTCAATTAATTGACGCAATTGATTCTCCGTATCCTTTAAGTTAATGGTTGCCTGCTCGCTTGAAATTAAACTACGTTGAACGTTTGATCGTGTTTGAAGTCCATTAAAAATTGGAATTTGTAAACTCAGTGATGCCGAGCGTGCAATATTATCTTTTATTTGATCAGAAATTCCATACCCATCCACGGTAGATCCCGAAGGAACCTGAGTATCTCTAACGACCGGTAGATTTGATCCTTGAACATATCCTACTGGTACTTGCTGAGTAGTTGAAGGGCCTCCATCGGCAATGAAACGAGTTCGATCTGCAGCACTCGAGTAGTTACTAAACAAGTTTCCATTAACACTTAAACGAGGGTATAATGATCCGCGGGTAGCCTTAACATTCAACAGCGAACTTTGAAGTTTAATTCGAGCACTTTTTACTTGCGGTAAAATCTCATATGCCGCATCATAAATTTGCTCAGGTGTTTCTGTCATTACCAGCTCACTCTCAACATCCAATTGTGGTACTTCAATATCCATCTCAGTTGATGCGGGAAGTTGTAAAGCCTGCTTCAATTGAAGAATAGAGATATTTAATGTATTTTCTCTGTTAATCTGATTCAATTCGTTGGTAGCTTGTTGAGCTTCCAAATCAAGCACATTGCCCACGGGAACTGACCCTGCCTCAGAAAGTTTACGGGTGCGTTCTAATTGTTGAGTAGTAGTCGCTAACTGAGATTCGGCATTTTGAAGTAATTCTTTATTGAAGATTACACTTGTGTAAAGAGTAATTACATTTAGAATCACATCATTTTTTGCCTTGTTAAAGTCTTCCGCAGCAGCGTCATTGTCTAAACTACTTTGCTTGTAGGTATTAAATAATCTAAAGCCATTAAACAACAATAATGAAGTACTTCCATTAACATTAAAAGAATTGATTCGTTGCGTGATGAATAAGTTGGTTGTTGGGTCAATGTTTCTACCCCAGTTATATCCAAATGAGCTTCCTCCATTAAGGGTTGGCAACATTTGATACTTTGATTGATTCAAATTAATCTGGCTGGTCTCAACGTTAAGAAGACTTCTCTTTACATTCAAACTATTTTGCAATGCATAGTCAATGCACTCCTGCAATGTCCAGACTTTTTTATCCTGTGCTTGCGCAAACAAGCTGGTGATTAACAATAGGCTTACAAAAATTACTCGCTTCATCATAGGTTATAAAACAATATCCGGTATATAAATTACTTCCTTTACCCAACTTAGACTCCTGAGATAATCAAATGTTACAGTTTTTATCCCTGAGTCCATTTCAATTACTAAACACGCCATATCATTTTTTCCCTTACGGGAAACAGACATCGTTGCAATGTTACAATCGTCATGTGCCAACACGTTGGCAATAAACGCTATACTCCCTTTCGTATCATCGGCAAAAATAATAAGAGTATGCAGGCTAGCCGAAAAATCTGCCTTGAAGCCATTTACCTCAGCAATGTTTATAATACCTCCACCTTTGCTTTCACCCAATACTTCAACTGCTCTTTTATCTTTTACTAATCTCAAACGAATTGAATTTGGGTGAAGTGCCGAAGCATTACCCACAGATTTAAATTGATACTTTAAGCCTGCTTTCTCTGCAAGCTCTAGGGACTGACGAATGCGTTTATCATCAGTTTTAAAATCCAGTAATCCGGCAATAATAGCACAATCGCTTCCGTGTCCTTCATACGTTCTCGCAAAGGAATTATAGAAGGTAATTTCAGCTTGCTCTGGAATATCGCCTAATACTTTTATGGCCGCTTGCGCTATCCGCACAACTCCGGCCGTATGAGAGCTTGACGGACCGATCATTACAGGACCGATCATATCAAAAATGCTACTCTTTTCAGCCATACGCGATTTATAACGGAGATATTGATAAAAGGATTTCTTTTGAGGGTACTTTATCCCCCAAAACGGGTATTTTTCAATAAGCGGCAAAAATAACTGATTTGAGCCATGATCTCACGTTAAATTCATTATTTCCTGTTCAAAGAATACTCAGGCGCTGAACCAATAAGTTAGCTTTATAACAAAAGCTCTGTTCTTGGGTGTGAAATTGGAAATTGCACTGGAGTTTTCGAACGCATAAAAATAATTATCGGTATAAACGATAAACAAATCAGATACTGGCTTGAACCGCCACTGGAACCGTGAGTTGATATTCATATTTTCATATTGACTGTTGTACTGAAAATAAGTTGTAAAAAAGACAGAACGTGTGAGTGTTAAATCCAAGCGAGGCCCCACCAGGTATATATTGGCACTTGTATAAGGCTCTGGCAATTTTATTTTGTTATAGCCCAAGTCCACCGAAAAAACTCCATACGGCTGAAACCGATAGCTAAAAATTCCGGTAAAGGAATGTCTTGTTCCATTAAAGTATTGACCCGTAATGGCTTTAACTTCATAGGTAACTGCCTTACGTGGATCCGACATATAAGTAAGCGTTGCATTTTTATAGGTATAATCTGTGCCCATTGGGAGCTTTACTGCACCATCTTCGTTGGGAGAATTGGTAGGGTCAAAATCATTAAATAAAAACGTATAAATATTTTTGTATGTAGCTTCCAGGGTAGCCTGACTCTGAAATGTTATCGCATATCCATAACTCAATTCATGATCGGTATATCCAAACTCATCATCCCAAATAAAAACAAGATCAGCCGTAGGCCCGTGATTATTTATGCGAACCGATTTTGGATACATAAAATAAGTGCCTGAGGGAGAGATGCGTTTGTATCCATTGCGAGGGACATACCCCATTGCAGGAGAATAATTATCCCCTATTATCTGATGATACCATTTGAGGTTGAGTTTACGAGTACTATAAATTAAACTATAGCCATGCGCAAATTCATTGGATGGATTTTCCTCAGTAAACTGTTTGTGAAAAAACATATTTCCTGTCCATTTATTATTGAGAAAATTATAATTGTAATCGAGGCCCGCCACGCGATTGAAATTATATCCGCCCAAGCGAAAGGAGGTTGAATCGGTGCTAAACTGTTGTTGATTTACAAAAATGGCGCGCAGGTTTGAATTCGTTCCTATCCTGCGCTGAAGAGTCGCAACCGTGTTATTAAACGAAGGCACATTAGATTCCTTAATCTCTGCTGTCTGCATGTTTAAAAAACCAACCCGCCAATACTTATTTATGTTACCGCTTAGCCGGGCGCCAAAATTTATTTTGTTCTGAACATTTAATCCGGTGTTGGGGTCACGGGAAATTCCGAGTCTTCTGGAAAAGAACGGGCGCGCATAGACATGACCATAAGAAGAAAACAAATCTGCATTCTCCAAAAAGAATTGTCTTCTTTCGGGAAAAAATAATTCGAAGCGATCGAGGTTAGTTACTTGTCTGTCAACTTCAACTTGCGAAAAGTCGGGGTTTACGGTGAGATCTAAATTAAGCGATGAGGTAATCGCAATTTTAGCATCGCCACCAAAGTCTGCACCTTTCTTTAGCTCTTCTCCATTTTGAAAATCGCGAGACACCCTTCCTGCTGCGTAGGGTATTATTGAAATATTGGATCCGGGTTTCTTCGGTGCTCTGTCCCAAATCATTTCACCAGCGTAGTTAAGATTTCCCGGCTCAAAAAATCGCGGAGTAAGTGGCCAGACAGCTCGCTCATTCTCCTTGCTGTCAATACGATATAATTTAACATTCCATCGATCAGTGCAGCGTGTCTTCGATGGTTCGCCCTCGCAGCTCGTCCTGCAGGCGCTCGGCGGCCAACCGAAGGCCAGTCGCGAAGAACTCGACGAAATCCGCGCATTGCTTGACGACATCGAGTCGGGGAAAAAATCATGAACCTGCTTGCCGAGAACCTGCCCTGGGTGCAGGCATTGGGCTGGAGCCTGGTCCATTTCCTCTGGCAGGGCCTGTTGATTGGCGTCCTGTTTGCACTCGTGCGCTCGCTGGTGCCCCGCGAGCACAGCTCGATCCGTTATGCGGCAGGGCTTCTGGCGATGCTCATGTTGGCGCTTTGCCCGGTGCTCACGCTCTGGGTGCTCTGGCCGGAGGTCGGGGCAGCGCCAGTGCGGGCATCGGCGATGCGATCGTCATGCAGGCGGTTTCGACACAGGCCGGGTCGATGGTCGAGCCGGGCTCCATGCTCAGCGACCTGCTGCCCGTTCTCGTGCTCGTCTGGCTGGTTGGCGTGGCCTTCACAGGTTATGGTGATCGTCGCCGCCGTATCGGTCGGTGCGGTGCTGAAGGTATCGTAAGACCCAAAGGCCAACGACTGTGGACTGACCGAACACACGGCCGCCATTGCAGGCGACGCGGACAGCATCACTGCCGCCGATGCGACCATGGCGCACAGGTGAAAAGGCCTCGCGCGCCGCATCATGGCGCAGTCATCACGCAGTTCGAACCGCCCCAGATTCGGCTGCACGCCCAGGCCGCGTGTGAACGCGAAACCGAAGGTGCATTCGCGTCCGCCGATGCTCGCTCGTGCCATGTTTTCAGCCGCCAGCCCGGTCATATGCAGCTCGCCGCCGGGTGCGGTCACGAACGCTTGGTCCGCGCCATCGAGCCGGACGATGGTGCCAACCGGAATTGTTTTTATCGATACCCAGTGCGCCAGTTATAGGATGGAAGGTATGTGAGTGTATCTTTTCCTTTTCTTCGCGCAATGCTGTTTTTGTGCGAAAGCTAATTGCCTGCCCTCTCTCACAACCATATTTACATTGGTGTTATTAACAAATTCAAAAAAAGTACAGTTCATTACCAACAAAGGCTTTGATTCAGTTTCATAAAATTTTAAAGGGGTAGAACGCACCCCGTTAGTGAGACGCGCTGCTAACTTTTAAATTTTTATCATTCAGATCTACTGCAAGATAATATGCATGATTGGGGCGGCCGGCAAGTAGCTGTCGTTACAATAAAAAACCTGTACTGTGATGGTAAGGGCTGATACAAACTATCTACATTCTTCCAATGCAATTGCGCCGAAGTAATTATAGGAAAAATAAATAGGCAGAAGCAAGGAAAAAATTTCATACAATGAGCATTCTATCTGCAAGTTTTTCTGCAGTCCATAATTGCCTGCCGATTCCGGGTATCAATGTTTTTCGCT
>CAWBCB010000004.1:0-24851 GCA_963787095.1 uncultured Cytophagales bacterium
AAACCAATCCCATCAAAATCAAACCAATTTTTGTTACGTTTTTATTGATGGAATCTATTACGTTTTCTACGTAGTGAACTTGAAACACGCCATTGATTTGCTCAACTTCTGCTTTGATTTTTTTTAAACTCTCGGTGTCATGAAATCCTTCCTGAATCCTAACTAAGTAGGCATCCCGCAAAGGATTTTCACCCAGAAATTTTTTAAAGTCTTCGCCCGTATCTTCTATGAATTGTTTGGCAGCTTCGTCTTTCGAAATGAATTGAATAGATCCTTTATCCTTAGGTACAAAGGGCTTTGACGCTAATCCTTTTTCAATTTGAGTTTTTTGAACATTCGTTACTTGGCTCTTGAGATAAACCTGAACTTTTACGTTTTCACGAACCACGCGCTCAAGTTCTTTCGAGTAGATAACAAGCGAACCAAATACGCCAATAACAAACAAGGCAAGGGTAACGCTTAGCACCACACTTATATAAGGGTAGGCACCTAGTTTCTTCTTCTTCACCTTAAACTTACGCTCTTCGGCATTCATTAAGGGCAAAGATAGGCATCATTTCTACTATTTTCAGTACTCACAGGGTATAAAATAGGATGTAAACAAAAAGACCTCTTATTATAACAAGAGGTCTTTTTTGGAAAAAATATGATAGAACTACTTCTTACGGTATTCCTTTAATTTTTGAATAAGGGCTTTATCCTTAACGGGCTCCAGGGGAGTTATTTCATTCTTTGATTCATCGAGCTTGTAATAGTTTTCCTTATGGTATAAAAATACCGAATGACTTCCTCCATTAATCTCAATGATTTCATATAAACTCTTGTCGAAAGAACCAAAGAGTATCATTTTGCTATCTGTAAATTGATAGTGAAAAGGATATTTCTTATTTGAAGAATCCACCTCTACATTCATTTTTGGAATTGTGAGAACCGGCTTGGTGCTAGCGGTGCCACGCGTAGGGGTGCTCTCGGTTAATTCCTCCGATGGATCGATAACATCCAGCGCAGGTTTATCAACAGGTTGTGAGGCTTCGGCTTTATCAGAGGGTTTAGTACTAGGAACCTTTACTGGTTGAGCTTGCTGCTGAGGGGGTGTAGTTTCAGGCTCGATTGGCTGATCAATAACGGTGCTATTATCAGTATCTTCAGAGTCACTCGGTTGAACTTCTTCAGAGTGTACCATTGAATCCTCAATAGGAGTTGCTATCAACGGTGTATCTGATTTGTCCTCAGTAAAAAACAGGTATCCAGCCGACACGATTATTGCAGTACCCACTAAGCCGGCAGCTACTTTAAGGACAGGGTATTTAATCACTGAATCTACAGGCACTTTATTCAGCATCGCTTTAAGCTCAGCTATCCGGGCTTTCTTTAACCCTTGAATAATTTGGGTTTGAAATTCAACTTCAGCTTTTAGTGCCGAGTCTGTTCCAAGCTGCTGCTCAAAATTCTCCCGATCTTGCTCCCCGAGCTGATTGGTTAAATATTCATCTATTTTTTCGAAATTACTCATGCCTTTATCAGTCTAAAAAATCTTGCTCAGAGTACTGGGCTTTTACTAGTTCATCTAATTTTTGTTTGCACTTATATTTTTTTGTCTTTGCTGTATCTGTATTTGCAAACCCCAGCTTTTCAGCTATTTCCTGCATCGACATCTCATCAAAGTAATAATACATCAACACCTTTCTACACGTATCACCCAACTGATTCAAGCACTTGGCCATAATCTTTTCCCTTTCAGGACTATCCATGTCCATTACCTGGGGCGAATCTTTTTCCTCGTTTGAAAGCCTCTTCTTCCTATCCAGTTCCTTTCGCCATAGGTTTTGACAAACGCTATAGATATAGGTACTGATTTTAGCCGTCATCACGAGATTTCCAGATCGTGCTTTTTGCCAGAATACGATTAACGCATCCTGATAAACATCCAGAGCCTCCTCTTCAGTTCCGCTATTGGTGATCACCAACTTGGTCATCATCCGATAGTATTTCTTGTAGATAAACTCCAGAGCCTTTTCGTCACCCTTCTGGATGCGCTCGAAAATCTCCTTTTCGTCCATTTGCAAGTTCGATTTGAATACTCTCAATGCCACAATTGGTAACCTTTAGTTAGTGATGAGCGGATTAATTTTGGGTTTAAGATCGTGATTTTTCCGATGAGATGATAATTATTGATCGTGAAGCCACGTTTGGGTGCGATAAAATGGACCCCAATACCCGCGAAGTTTAAGATTATTGTCCTCGATCCAAATTTTGCAACGATAGATTTTACCATTCTTCGGATCGAGGATAGTTCCTTCTGTATATTCGGATTCTGACCTCTTCATGTCTCTTAATATCTCCATACCAATGATCTTTTTTTTATAACGATTGTCATCAGAAGCACATTTGTCGCATATGGGATCAGGATCTTCTTCGGGCGAACCAATAATGCTAACTACTTTGCCATAGTATCTTCCGTTCCTTTCAAAAATCTCTACGGTGGATCGGGGCTGGTTTGTCTCATCATCGATAGTCATCCATTTTCCAACAATTGAATTCTGGCTTTTAACGACCGGACTAATAGAAAGACATAGCAGACAAATAAGCAAACCCCTCATTTATGGATTAAATTTGGTTACGAAGTAAATAAAAAAAGAGCGGTGTCACTAACACCGCTCTTTTTCAGTTTCACTTAAAATCTAGTTCTTTTGAAGATCACTTGTTACCGGGGTAACAACGATTTCAATTTTTTCTTTTGGCTTCTCAACCTTGGCTGTTGAGGAGCTTTGCGGAGCCAGTAGTGGAGCAATAACAAGTGCTACTACCGACATAAGCTTTAGTAAGATATTCAATGACGGACCAGAGGTATCTTTGAAAGGATCGCCTACGGTATCGCCAACAACAGCCGCTTTATGAGGCTCTGATTTTTTATAGAACATCTGGCCATTAATTTCAACACCTTCTTCAAAGCTCTTCTTGGCGTTATCCCATGCACCACCGGCATTGGATTGGAAGATCGCCATCAACACTCCAGATACGGTTACACCTGCCAACATGCCCCCTAATGATTCTGCACCAAAGCCAGGTAAGAAGGCAATAATTACAGGAACCACAACGGCCATTAAGCCCGGTAGCACCATTTCGCGAAGGGCAGCTTTTGTTGAAATCTCAACACACTTACCGTACTCCGCTGTTCCATCGGCATCCTGAAATATTTTTTGATCGGCTGACGACCAGTCTTTCAATTCAGTATCACCATTTCTTTTCATTGCTTCCAAAGCAGCTTTCAATGGGGGGATGGAAGCAAATTGTCTTCTTACTTCTTCAATCATTGCCATGGCTGCACGACCCACTGCATTCATCGCTAACGCTGAGAATACGAAAGGAAGCATACCACCAATAAACAAGCCGGCCATTACGTTCGCCTTTGAAACATCGATAGAGCCTAATTTTGCTGTTGTCATAAAAGCCCCAAACAATGCCAATGCTGTTAACGCTGCAGAAGCAATAGCAAAACCTTTTCCGATCGCAGCGGTTGTATTTCCAACAGCATCTAATTTATCGGTACGCTGACGAACTTCTTTTGGAAGGTCAGACATTTCTGCAATACCTCCTGCGTTATCAGAAATTGGTCCGTAAGCATCTACTGCTAATTGAATTCCAAGATTTGATAACATACCTACTGCTGCGATAGCAATACCATATAATCCTCCAAAGTGAAACGCACCCATAATAGAAAGTGCAATAATTAAAATAGGAAGTGCGGTTGACATCATGCCCACACCAAGACCTGCAATGATATTGGTTGCGGCACCTGTTGAAGATTGACGCACAATTGAAAGCACTGGCTTTTTGCCCATCGCTGTATAGTACTCAGTAATAAGGCCTACTAACAAACCTCCAATAAGACCAATGATTGTTGACCAGAAGATACCCATCGCAGTCATCGTTCTTACAATTGGTTCACCAGCAGCATCTCTGTAAAGCAAATCGCTGTACGTCCATGATGCCGGTAACATCCAGTTGATAATGAAATAAGAAGCTGCAATCATAACCGCAGAAGAAACAAATTCTCCTGTATTCAAAGCGGTTTGAGGATCTCCGCCTTCTTTAACTTTCACAAAGAAGGTTCCAATGAATGACATTACAATACCTGTTGCGGCCAATACCAAAGGCAAAAGAACCGCTGAGATTCCATTAAAATTATCTACAAAACCATCTACCATAAAGGCAGCACCCAATACCATAGAACCAACGATGGAACCTACATAAGATTCAAATAAATCGGCACCCATACCGGCAACATCACCTACGTTATCACCTACGTTATCGGCAATCGTAGCAGGGTTAAGCGGGTGATCTTCAGGAATACCTGCTTCTACTTTTCCAACTAAGTCTGCACCCACATCGGCAGCTTTAGTGTAAATACCACCTCCTACACGAGCAAACAAAGCGATTGAAGATGCTCCAAAAGAAAATCCGGTAACGATCGTCAGCACTTGATTTACTTGCGCTTGTGTATCGAATCCGAAAATAGAAGAATATACAATTAACAAGAGGCTTAGTCCTAATACGCCAAGACCAACAACTCCCATTCCCATTACAGAACCTCCCGTGAAAGCAACTTCAAGCGCACGGCCTAAGCTTGTGCGGGCAGCTTGTGTGGTGCGCACATTGGCTTTGGTTGCCACGCGCATTCCAATAAATCCGGCAAGTGCCGATGTGAAGGCACCTATGATAAAAGAAACTGCCACTAACGGAGAAGAAGTTTCACTGTTGGCGGTAACGCCTAATAATAGCGCAACACAGACAACAAATATTGCCAGTATTTTATACTCAGCCTTTAAGAATGCCATTGCACCTTCGGCAATGTGGCCTGCAATTTTTTTCATTTTGTCAGTTCCTGCATCTTGTTTTGATACCCAGGCGCTTTTCCAAACGACAAAGAGTAAGCCCAGAACCCCAAATGCGGGCATTACATAGAGAATGTTTTCCATTTTAATTTTAGATTTTCGGATTAATTAAGTCAAAAAACCGCTTGACCACGGCCAAACGGTTTTTAAGTGTCGCAAATATAGAATAACTCCTATAATGGGCAAAATGCTTGTTTTAAGAGGCTCAAAGGCTAAACATAGCCCGCAGAGCGGTCCAAAGACTTTTCTTTTTTTGATCGTCTAATTGATCGAGCGATTCCGAAATAATAATAGAAACCCCGCCTGAATTAATATTCTCATAATGATTAAAAGGAGTAGCCAAAGAAGAACCAAAAGCCAATACCCGGGTGGGTGCAATTGCGGAAAGATCGTTCACGTCAAACTCATTTCTTACAATTATCTGAACAGATGCAAGACTTAGTTTGATCGCTTTCAACATTTTAGAAAGCGTTTCGATTTCAGTTTCCGATAATTCCGCCCAAGGTTTAGCTAAAATAATCAGTAGCGGTGAGGGTATTGAATAAATATCTTCCTGAAAGATGGTTTCCAGTTCGCTCATACTTTTTTTATGTCAAAAATTGATTTCAACTCATTTGCGTCAGTGGGATGCATGCGACCCGACAAAATTAAACGAAGCTGCCTTCTACGAAGCGCGCCATTATACAATTCGATTTCCTCAGGAGTTTCAGGTACTACTTCGGGTATCTCAACGGGGTGCCCATCTTTATCAACCGCCACAAATGTGAAGTAGGCAGAGTTACTTTCTATTTTTTTCCCTTCTGGGATATTCTCAGCATCTACATCAATTTTAATTTCAACGGATGAGTTGAACGCGCGGGTAACCCTGGCTTTCAAGGTAACCACATCACCCAACCGAATAGGGGAGCGGAAAGAAATATTATCAACGGATGCGGTAACTACAATGCTATTACAATGTTTCTGTCCGGTTATAGCCGAAACAATATCCATCCAATGCATGAGTCGCCCACCCATAAGGTTGTTAAGCGTATTCGTGTCGTTAGGCAGAACTAATTCAGTCATGCTTACTGCTGATTCTCTTGGATGTTTTTTCTTTCGTGTCATAAGTTTGTAAAAACAACTGGCTACTAACTGTTAGTTCGTTTTGGAAGATCACAAAAATCATAAAAAAACTTTGCAATACCCGCAGTCTATTTGCTTATTGCATCAAATAATAATCGGACGTGTTATCTCAATTCACAACTAACCTTTCAATCAACTCAATTTCTTTTGAGACGATTACCATTACATCCATTATTACGGGGTAGCTCCCTACATATCCTGCCTTTCTCCGACATATTAGATTAATCAATCATCAACATTAAAATTCAGTACTAAGCTGAATCAACTCATTCTTTATGAAAGTACTCAAGTTTGGAGGATCGTCTGTAGCAACCCCTGCTCGCATCCGATCTGTAATAGAAATCCTTAAACCTTATTTGGTAGCTAAACCTGCCGTAGTGTTTTCTGCCTTTGGTGGCGTTACAGATATTTTAATTTCATTGAGTACCTCTGCATTACAAGGTGAGATTGAATATAAAGATCAATTACTTGCGTTGGAGACCCGACACCTGGAGGCAGTTCGTGAATTGATTGGCATTCAAAAACAGAGCAGTGTTATCGCGCACGTAAAGTTTACATTTAATGAATTGGAAGATGTTTTGCACGGAGTCTTTTTAGTAAAAGAACGAACTCCGCGCACGCTTGATTACATCATGAGTTTTGGAGAAAGACTTTCGGCCTACATTATTGCGGAGGCAATAAAAGACCAAAATATTAAAGCTGAATTTCTGGATGCGCGCACAGTGGTTCGCACCGATAATCAGTTTGGCTATGCACGTGTCGATTTCGAAACTACGAATAAACAAATCCAAAATCATTTTGCTGCTCATAATGACTTACAAGTAATAACGGGATTTATTGGTTCCTCCGAATCAGGTGAAACAACAACGATTGGCCGTAGTGGTTCTGATTACACCGCCTCCATTTTTGCAGCTGCACTAAAATCTGAATCCTTGGAAATATGGACAGATGTAGATGGGATGATGACAGCTGATCCACGCAAAGTAAAAAAATCTTTTACCGTGGCCGAGATGACCTACAACGAGGCGATGGAGTTATCGCACTTTGGTGCGAAGGTTATTTTTCCTGCAACCATGCAACCGGCAATGGTTAATCACATTCCAATCTGGATTAAGAATACATTCAATCCTTCGTTTGCGGGCACAGTTATTAGTGAAAAATCGAATGGAAAGAATCTGATCATTAAGGGAATTTCTTCCATGGATAAAATCAGTTTGTTGAGTGTGCAGGGTAGCGGACTGGTTGGTGTTGTGGGTGTATCGATGCGATTGTTTGGGACGTTAGCCAAAGAAAGTATCAGTGTGATTTTAATTAGCCAGGCATCTTCAGAACATTCTATTTGTTTTGCAATTGAATCTGCGAAAGCAAAACAAGCGAAGACAGCGATTGAAAAAGAATTTCAATATGAGATTCGCAGTCGCGAGATGGATGAAGTGAAGGTAGAAACGAGTCTTTCGATTGTTGCCATTGTTGGAGAGAACATGAAACATAACCCCGGTACAAGTGGCCGTATGTTTAGTGCGCTGGGACGAAGTGGAATCAACATCAATGCAATTGCACAAGGTTCATCAGAGCTAAATATTTCTGCTGTTATTCATGAGCAAGATATTGCCAAGGCGCTTAATGTGTTGCACGAAGCATTTTTTCTTTCGGATAGAAAGGTGCTCAATCTTTTTATGGTGGGTACTGGGTTGATTGGAAAATCATTGCTGAATATGATTCAAAAACAATTTGATCAGCTTGCGAAACAAAGTCAATTGGAAATTCATGTGGTAGGTATCGCTAATACCAGGAAAATGCTTTTCAACGAAGATGGATTGCCCTTCGAGAAAGCAATTGACCAAATGAAAACATCGGGTGATGAAATGAATTTAAATGCCTTTATGGGAACCATGATCGCATTGAATTTATCAAATAGTATTTTTGTGGATTGCACTTCGAGCGAAGAAGTTACAGGATTCTATGAATCCATTTTATCATCAAACATCTCAATTGTAACTCCCAATAAAAAGGCGAACTCAGGTTCGTATGAGAAATATCTGCAATTGAAAAGTGCTGCTCGCAAACGCGGAGTAAAATTTTTATTTGAAACGAATGTGGGCGCAGGCTTGCCTGTTATCAATACATTGAATGACCTACTCATTAGCGGTGACCAGGTGATTGGTATTGAAGCCGTGTTGAGTGGAACCTTGAATTATATTTTTAGCTCGTATAAAAAAGGAGATAAGTTTAGCGATGTGGTGAAAGTTGCTAAAGAGAAGGGATATACTGAACCCGATCCACGCGATGATCTTAACGGGATGGATGTTGCTCGTAAAATTTTGATTCTTTCCAGAGAGGCTGGTCTCCCTTTAGAATTAAGTGATGTGGAAGTTGAAAATCTTGTGCCTGAAGATTGCAGAGGTGAAATGAGCGTGGATTCATTTTTTGAAAAATTGAGTAAGCACAATGATGCATTTGAAAAACTTCGCGTTGATGCTGAGTCAAAAAACGAAAAGCTGCGATACATGGCGGTGTTGGAAAAGGGAAAAACAAAAATCCGATTAGGGTCTGTAGATAGTCAGCATCCATTTTATTCTCTTTCCGGAAGTGATAATATTATTCTGCTCACCACAGAACGCTATCATGAGCGGCCCATGGTTATTCGTGGACCTGGGGCAGGAGCAGAGGTTACGGCAGCCGGTGTGTTTGCAGATATTATTCGAATCGGTAACTATGTAAATGTTTAGAAAGGATGAATTCAATAAGAGCTTTTGCACCGGCTACTGTTGCCAACGTATGTTGTGGGTTTGATATCTTAGGCTTTGCGGTAGATTTTCCGGGCGATGAAGTTAAGCTAACGCTTCGTTCAGATTCCGAAATTGTAGTTACATCTATTACGGGCGATGGAGGTAAGCTTCCTAAGGAGCCAGAGAAAAACACTGCGAGTGTTGCGGTTATCTCCTTTTTAAAATCCATTAACAGCAAGCAAGGTGTTGATATTGAGCTAAAGAAAAATTTACCCTTGGGGAGTGGCATGGGCTCCAGTGCTGCCAGTGGAGTGGCTGCCTTAGTTGCCATTAATCATTTGATGGGAAATCAATTTACGCGGGAGCAATTGGTTCCGCATGCGATGGAAGCTGAGCGAATCGCCTGTGGATCGGCACATGCTGATAATGTTGCGCCTTCATTGTTAGGTGGCTTTGTATTGGTTCGTGAATATTCACCACTTGACATAATAAAAATTGACGCAACCGAAAAAATCTATTGCACGCTTGTTCATCCGCATCTCGAGTTAAAGACAGAAGATTCCAGAAAAGTATTACGGCAGTCCCTTCATCTTAAAGATGCAATTACACAAAGTGGAAACATTGCGGGGCTAATGATTGGATTAACAAAACCTGATTATGGATTGATCAGCCGTTCGTTAAAAGATGTTATTGCTGAGCCGATTCGTTCAGCTTTTATTCCGGGGTTTAGTAATCTGCGCAACGTAGCGATGCAAGCTGGAGCTTTGGGCTGTGGTATTTCAGGTTCTGGGCCTACCATTTTTGCTTTGAGCGAAACTCATGATGCAGCCTTGGCAGCGGGCGAAGCTATTCAATTAGAGTTTTTAAAACATCACTTAAAATCAGATGTGTTTGTCTCAAAAGTAAATCAACAAGGAGCCTACATTATTGAATAAGATTAAAAATCTTTGAACATGCATTACTACAGTACTAATAATAAAAGACACCGGGTAAGTTTAGGCGAAGCAGTTATGGAAGGTCTTGCACCCGATAACGGACTTTACATGCCGGAGTCAATTCAACCACTTCCAAAATCTTTTTTTGATTCATTATCAAGCAAGTCTTTTCAGGAAATTGGCGTTGAGGTTGCTAAGAATTTAATAGGAAATGATATCCCGGAAGCGGAGTTAAATAGAATAATTGAGCACACCATTCAGTTTGATGCGCCCTTGGTGGAGGTTGAGAATAATATCTATTCACTGGAATTGTTTCACGGTCCAACATTAGCATTTAAAGATTTTGGAGCTCGTTTTCTTTCTGGCTTGTTAGGTTATTTTGCCAGACTCAAGAATAAGGAAATCACCATTTTGGTTGCCACTTCGGGCGATACAGGAAGTGCAGTTGCTAATGCGTTTCTGCGTGTTGAAGGTACTCGCGTAGTTGTTTTATATCCTTCCGGGAAAGTAAGTGAAGCGCAAGAGAAACAATTCACAACCTTAGGAGCAAATATTACCGCACTGGAAGTAGCAGGTACATTTGATGATTGTCAACGATTAGTAAAACAATCGTTCTTAGATGTTGATCTTAAAAATTCATTAACACTCACATCGGCCAACTCGATAAACATTGCGCGGTTAATCCCTCAAATGTTCTATTACTTTCAAGCTTATGCTCAAGTAAAGCAGAAAGACAAACCGATTGTTATTTCAGTGCCTAGCGGAAACTTTGGAAATCTAACAGCCGGACTAATGGCGAAACGAATGGGTTTGCCTATTCAAAATTTTGTTGCGTCAACCAATGTGAATGATGTAGTGCCAGAGTTTTTAAAGACTCACGTATTTACACCACGCACTTCCCAGCAAACCATCAGCAATGCGATGGATGTGGGAAACCCCAGCAACTTTGCCCGCTTGTTGGATTTGTATGATAATGATTTTCAAAAATTATCGAGTGAGATATTGGGGTATCATTTTAGTGATGATGCTACCCGCGATGCGATGCGAAATGTGTTTTCAAACTTTCACTACACGTTGGATCCACACGGAGCCGTGGGATACTTAGGGCTTAACGAATTTCTGAAAGATCACGCTAACTATACAGGAATATTTTTAGAGACCGCGCATCCGGCAAAGTTTTTAGAAACTGTTGAAAGCACAATCAATCATACCGTGGAGGTTCCTGCGCGATTGGAAAAGTTTATGAAAGGGGAGAAGAAGTCAATTCCAATTAGTTCAACCTTTTCTGAATTGAAATCGTTACTTCCAACCCTGGTCGCCTAGTAGCGGAACAAACGCAAACGAATCGAACTCTTCTTTCTTTAGTTCGTTTTTTACTTTCGTGATGCGTAGCATCTTTTGCTTGGCACGATCCCCCACAGGGATAAGAAGAATGCCACCTTCGGCCAGTTGATCCGTTAAAGCAGTGGGCACAACCGGTGCGCCCGCGGTAACGATTATTTTATTATAGGGCGCTTTGGCTGGAATGCCCTTCGATCCATCGCCATAAAAGAAGTAGGGTTTATAGCCCAAGGTGGGCAAGAAATCGCGGGTGCGCTCGTAAAGTTTTCGGTTGTACTCTATAGTATAGACCTTCGCGCCCATTTCGAGTAAAATGGCAGCCTGGTAGCCTGAGCCAGTTCCAATCTCTAGAATTTTGTCTCCAGGCTGTATTTTAAGTTTTTCAGATTGAAAGGCAACTGTATAAGGTTGGGAGATGGTTTGGCCCTCCCCAATGGGAAAAGCTTTGTCTTCATAGGCGTGACCAAGTAGGGCATCATCGAAAAAAGCGTGTCTGGGCACTTTACCGATTGCGGCCAAAACCCGTTGGTCGGAAATGCCCTTTTCGAGTAGCTTTTTGACTAATTTATTGCGCAATCCCCGTTGCCTGTAATTGTCTTCAAACATTTGGTAAACGTCATTCTGGCGCTAAAAACGCCATTTTTTCATGATAAACAAAGTTTTAGAAAATCTTTAGGAAATTTGAAACTCAAGCCCCTACTTTGGGGTTCTCTAAACACAGTAGAAACTATTTTGCCATAGCGTTAGACTGTGTAAAACCTGACCTGACAGCCAGTGGTTTTGCTTCCACCAGCCGATCGGTCAGGTTTACTTTTTTAAACTAAAATCCAATCAGAATAAATGGCGCCCAATAATATGGAGCCGCATATTTTTCTTTAGCTATTAAATCCAATTTGGCCTCCCTTAATCCTTCCGAGAACGAGGTATTGTTTCCCTGAAGCAACGTTTGATAAAATCCCGTCATTAATTCAGAAGTTGACTCATCCGCCACACTCCAAAACGAGACGATAATATTTTTTGCGCCCGCATACACCAGTGCTCGTGATAATCCAATGACACCTTCACCCTTTGAAATTTTACCTAACCCGGTTTGGCAGGCAGAGAGCGTTACCAAATTTGCATTGAGATGGAGGTTGTAGATTTCACCGGAGTATAAATTTCCATCTTCGGCCTGCGAATCATTTTGTAGAAATATTCTTGATAAATCAGGATTCTCTTCGTCAACAATTCCGTGTGTTGCAAAGTGAACCAATGAATAATTTTTAAGCTCTTCATCTTTAATAGCTGTTTCGCTTGCGAGCGTATTAGTAAGTACTTCGCAGCGAATGCTTTTGGTTTTGAACAATGCTTCAATCGCATCTACTTCCTGTTTTGTGCCCGGCAAATCATTTAGGTTGGCACCTTCCGGGAAGGAGATTGGAGCCAACAGTTTTGCTGAAGTTATACTGGCTGCTGTTGGATTATTTTTCTTTTGAATTAACAAACCTGCTGAAAACTCATAGCGGACTCCAAACTTTTTAACTAAGTAGGGAAGTTTATTAAATGGCGTATTCGGAGTTTTAATAGTTTGGGTTAGCAGCGCTTCAAATGGAATGATACTCATTCTGCCTGAGGGTAGAAGAACAAGGCCTGTAACTTTGGAAGGAATTCCTTTTGGAATTAATAGCTTATATAAATCCCGTGAAGTTTGTATGTACGCTTGCTCCTGCATAAAATACAAACTATTTCTAAACCCACTAATGGTTCGGTCGTAATCTGCGGGTAATGCATGATCGGTTATTTGAAACTTTTTATGGGTGATCAAGTATATATACAGACGATTATTTTTCTCATCGATAAAATAACTTATCAAGGCTGTCTTATCCGTGAGCATATTCTGCAATTGTCCGATGGAGGGTGCTACTGAATTAAATTTTAAATTGAAGTATTCAGGGAATTTGCTCTCCAGTCCTTTTGTAAATTCTGAATAACTTGTGTTGAGATGGAATGCCGTTTCACGTAAATATTTCTCTTCTTCATCGGAAGGTTTTTGTGCCAGTTTTTGAGTTACCAGCGCCATGGCCGACTTTAAACTATTTTCTTCTTCTAATAATTCGGGGGGGATGTTGGCAAACGATTTTGCATTGGCATCAGAAATAGCTTCTAGCAACACCGCTGATTTACTCTTTTCAGCAAAGTAGAACGATTGTTCGCGGTAAAGTTTGCGGTCCCGAAAGGAAACATCACTTAACAAGTAAGCAATGCGAACGCCATCGGCATATACTTCATTAGCAATTGAACCCAGCGAAATTTTATCGGCCTCGTTGGTTGTTTGTTGACGAAGCTTGTCAATAAGTGAGTCACTTAAATGCAAAGTACTTAACCCAAAAGTGAGATCGCTTAGTTTTAATGTTTGATTGAGGTGACGCGCTTCAAGAACCTGTGCCTTATACATCAATGAGTATAAGAGAAAATTGCCGTCATAAAAGTTATTGATCTTCGGATTGACAAGAACATCTTCGTTATTGAAATCGGCAATATTGGCTATAATGGATTTTTGATAATTAGACAACGCTTCATCATACTTATTTTCTGATTGAAGAATGTTGCCAATTAAGTTATACGTATAAGCAACATCCGGATGTTTCTTTCCTTGCGAGGCCACATACATATCAAGTGCTTTGCGATAATACTCAAGTGCAGCTTTATCATCTTTTTGTTTTGAATACGTAAGCCCTAACCAGCGGAGCACATAGGCTTTCGAAGGGTGGGGTTGAGGATAATTCTTCTGCCATATTTTAAGGGCTGTTTCGAAATAGTTGACAGCATCTCCGTATAGCTCCGTATTAAAATTAACTACCCCAAGGTTGGTGTTGGCGATGGCAAACTTTGGATGTTCATTGCCATGCAGTTTTCCATAAATCTCGGTGGCTTTTTCGTAATTGTCGAATGATTTATCAATATCTAATCGACTATACACAAGGCCTAAGTCGGTGTAGGATGCAGCTATTAATTCATGTGCTTCAGGTAATTTATCGAGCCGCAGCGATAATGCCATTAACTGTTGCTCTTCTGCCTGGGCATACTTTCCTGTGTTAAAGTAGGCTTGTCCCAGATAACTCAGTGCTTGTGCAGTCTCCAGACTATTATTGCCATTTTGAAGTTCCGTTAATGAAGTTGTAAGATTTTCAACGGCAAGATCATTTCTTCCCTGATTTAAATACAAGAATCCAACATTCACCTTTGTTATGGCACTCAGCGTTCCAGCATTTTTTAATTGTGATACATTGGCCTGAGTTTCTTTTAAGAGTTTATCAGCTTCATCAAATTTACCAAGGCGGATAAGAGCCTCTGCTTTTTTATTTTTTAGCTGAACATCAAAAGACGCATCAGTTGTTTTGGTCTGATCTACTAATTTGATTGCTTCCTCATAATTGGAATCAAACAATGCGTTATCGATCTGGCTTAGGATTCTTTCATGTTGCTTTTTGTCTTGTGCCAGCAGATTGCAGAAAGAAAGAAGTAGAAATATGAACAGATATATATTCTTCATCCTTAAAACCGATAGTAATAACTGAATGTTGTTACGTTCTCGCGCGTTAGGCCATCCGGGTTAACGACACGATCCTTTAATTTCTTTCCCACCAGCAGGCGTACACCGGATTTCACACTAAAGCTATAACCCACTGTTCCGATAACAGTAAACGCCATACCCGTAGTGCCTTCTAATTTCACCCGCTCGTTTGTATTGGGATTTGTTACTTCATCTTTGCTGATTCGGTTAATAGAGAGCGCACCTAAGCTCATGTTGAAGCGAGCATATCTAAAGTTTCGTTCAGCCCGAAACATGATATCAGTACCTCTTTTAAGATGATAGGCAGGCCAATACGTTCTTACATAACCTTCTTCTTTTCCTGCTTGATAAACAGGAATCCAGGCAGCATAGGTAAACTGATTCTTATTTTCATTGAATGGATGTTGAAGGCCTGTGGCAAAAAGCCACTTTCTATTCACCCAGGAAATACCGGTAACAAAATCATACGTACCCAAGCTAGTTTGATAATACATGGGGTACTGTAACCCATTTTCTTTTGATTTAAGGTTAGATTCGTTGGTTGGAATTTTAGCGCCAACAGTCAGCCCAATATCAAATTTTTCTGATGAGTATAAATTGCGGGTAAGGGCTAAAGAAATATCTCCAATGCCGGAGGTCTTTCCAAAATTTCCACTCACTGCCTGATACGGAAGTTTAACCTGTAGAAAGGTTTTGTCGTCAACAAGATTAAAACTCATGTCAATAGTAGAAACATAAATGATGGGAGAGGTAGTAGTTTTGCCACGATAAAAACTTAGCTCCATCGATTTTAATTTCACCAACGCCTTTTTATTAAAGGGCTGATCGGGCTTCATGGCACCCATCGTGCAAAAACCTGCATCGCTGCAACCTTGTCCCCATAGAGGCACATAAATAAGGAATACAAAACAGAGCGCTAGTAAAGTCTTCATTTAGTTACATTTTTTCGCTGACCTGTAATAGCCACAGCATCTATTTCATTCCAACCCTCTACTTTAGGACTATTGACGGCAATGCGAATAGCATCCGCAAAGAAGGTGGTCTCTAACATTTGAATGGTAAATATTCTTGATTTTTTTTCAAGGGTTGTAACGGCTGGTTTGGAATAGATCTTAATCCATTTTTTTGTACCTGAATCTCTTAGATATACGGTATCTATTGCACCTGGATTATAAGTTTCAAAAATCTGAACGGTTCTTACCGTTTGAAGGGTATCAAACCCCAACTCAATAAACTCGCGCTGATTATCCTCCGTTAGAGATGCCCAGGCTTTAGAGTTGTCATTGTGGATTGGATAAACATTTTCCTTACCTAAGGACTGAGTTGCGGCCCAGTTGCCGGAGGTGTATTGTGAACTAAATCGAATTACTTTGCTTGCATACTGTCTTATGGGTATACCTTGAAAAAGCTCAAAGTCAGAGCATCCAACGAGCAGAATAAAAAGTATGAGTGCTGATAATTTTGATTTCATCAAATGCTAGATATCTAATGCACAGCATAAAGATAGCATCTATATCCTAAATCAAGAATAAAATGAAATTCGTTTTTGATTACATCCCCAACGACTGGTTTTCAATGGAAGCTAACTCGATAATTTTTTCGTATTCAGCTGGATTAAGATCATTAAAGAAATAGTGAACAGGATTTGCATGTACTCCATTTACAAAAACTTCATAATGTAAATGTGGAGCTGTAGATAATCCGGTATCACCCACATAACCAATCAGATCGCCACGTTTAATTTTTTGACCCAATCGCACGGCAAAACCATGCATGTGTGCATAGCGCGTGCGGTATCCGAATCCATGATCAATCTCGATCATCTTTCCATAGCCACTAAAACTCACGTCCAATCGATCAATCGATCCATCAGCTGTTGCATAAATAGGGGTACCAATCGCAGCTGCGAAGTCGATACCGGTATGCATTTTCTTTACCTTATAGATAGGGTGCACGCGCATTCCAAATCCGGAGGCTAGTGCAATCAGTTGTTTGTTGGCAACAGGTTGAATGGCAGGAATGGCTGCAAATAATTTTTCTTTACTCTCGGCTAATTCCACTACATCATCATGTGATTTTGATTCGATGTAAATCTTTCTGCGGAGATTATCCACAACGCCACTCAGATTCACAATGATGTCGGCATGGATAATGTTTTTGTTTTTGATGTCTTCGTAGCGATCTAATCCGCCCACACCGGCTTCGCGAATACTTTTATCAATAGGTTCTGCACCTAACACAACGCGATAGATTTTATCATCGCGATATTCCATGTTCGCTAATTGCGCCTGAAGTTTTTCTACCTGAGCACTTAAATTCTCATAGTAGAATTCCATCTCCTTTACTTCGTTTTTAAGGATTAGTTCCTTAGGGGATTCGAAGTATGAACTATAAGCAATCAGCAAACCAACCGCCATTGCAACCGTAAGCGACATGATACCTAATGTATTGAGCACGATATCACCGGTTGAGGTTTTAATGCGCTCATACTTGCAGGTCTCCGTGTCGTAATAATATTTTATTCGTGCCATAAGTAAAAAGTTAAAAAATCATGCAGGCCTGAAGGCTTTAATCACTTCATTTCTGCATTCTATATACGGACCATTTAACAGGTCGATACAATACGGGATAGCAGGAAACACAGCATCCAAACATTGACGAATCGCTTTTGGTTTGCCGGGCAAATTTACAATTAATGTTTCATTTCTAATGCCTGCCGTTTGCCGGGATAAAATTGCGGTGGAAACATACTTAAGACTCTCTGATCTCATTTGTTCGCCAAAGCCCGGGAGCATCTTTGAACAAACTGCTTCGGTAGCTTCGGGGGTCACATCGCGTAAAGCAGGGCCTGTGCCACCACTGGTAATGATCAAACAACATTTCTTAACGTCCGCCATTTCAATCATGGTCTGCTCAATCAAATCTTGCTCGTCCGGTATAATGGCATATTCCTGTTCCCAGTCGCCAATAATGTATTCATTCAAGGTGCTTACAATGGCCTTGCCGGGAAGGTCTTCATAAATTCCTTTGCTGGCTCTGTCTGATACGTTAATAATTCCAATACGAACTCACCCCCGGCCCCTCTCCCAAGGAGAGGGGTGACTATCTCACTAGACTTATCTTTGTCTGACAAATTTTTCATAGGGCTTATTAAATTATTTTTGATTTAATCAGTGAATCGGTGACTAATTTCACTTTCAAATCTTTTGCCCTGCCTTTTTTAAAAACCTGTCGACCTTTATTCACACCCTTGCGTAATTCCTTTTGGGATTCAACAGGTAACGAAATAATTTCAGCACACTCAGGCGAGCAACAACCAGCGTACGCAGCAGCACAGGCTTCGCATTGAATAAAGAGCAAATGGCACCCATCATTCTTGCAGTTGGTATGAGTATCGCATGATTTGCCACATTGATGACATTCACTAATTACATCATCTGAAATGCGTTCACCCAATCGTTCATCAAATACGAAGTTCTTGCCAATGAATTTATTTTCCAGATTTTGCTCTTTCACTTGGCGTGCATATTCAATAATGCCTCCATCTAATTGAAAGACATTTTTAAAACCCACATGCTTAAACCAGGCACTTGCTTTTTCGCAGCGTATGCCACCGGTGCAATACATGAGCACATTCTTATCTTTTTGATCGGCTAGAATATCATTCACTACCGTTAACTCTTCACGAAACGTATCTACATCAGGGCAGATTGCATTTTTAAAATGACCTACTTCACTTTCGTAGTGATTGCGCATGTCAACAATAACCGTATTGGGATTATCTGCTAACTGATTAAACTCTGTTGCATTTACATGCACACCACTGTCGGTTACATCAAACGTGCTATCATTTAATCCATCAGCAACAATCTTGTTCCGAACTAAAATCTTGAGTTTGAAAAATGATTTACCATTATCATCAATAGCCGTGTTGAGCCGAATCCCGGTAAGGAATGGAATGCTGAACAATTCAGTTTTAAAATCAGTGAACTGCTCAGTAGGCACACTTATCTGTGCATTGATACCCTCTTTAGCTACATAAATCCGTCCCCAAACTGTTAACTGATCGAGTAACTTATAGAGATTATTTCTAAATGTTTCGGGATCTTCAATTGGATGATACTTATAAAAAGACACGGTAGTTCGTGCTTGCACACTATTATGAAGCCGTTCTTTTAATTCTTTCCCGCTAATTCGATTAAATAGAGCCATTTTGCTTAAACAAACCTCGCAAAGATAGTGATAATTTCCGGTTTGATTAAAACTAACTGTTTCACCGACAGTTAGTTGGCGGAGGGTTGGAGTTGCCCTTTAAGAAGCTTGTTATAATCCTCGCAGGATAAGCTGCCTACTTTATTACAATAGCCACACGTCTTATAGCTGTTACCAAAATATCCTTTTTTAATAATCACCGTTGAGCCATGACAAACCGGGCATACCACTTTGCCTGTAGGCCCACAATCAATATCAAAATCTTTAGAAAAGACTTGTGCTGCCTGCTGCGATTCAATGGCGCGTACTTTCAATAATTCAACTTCGGCTTTGGCTTTAATGTTAATGGCTTCTTGCGAAAATTGACCCGTTGTTCCCTTTAACTGAATGTATTTATTAAGCCAGTCAACACTTTGCTTATACTTAGAAAGATAATAGGAATTTTTGCCAAGATAGAACGTGATGTCGGAGGGCACGCTACGAACGGTTTTTAAAATGGCTACAATTTTTTGATCCGCTTCTTCATAGCGTTCCGAATCAATAAGTAACGCAACAGAATCTATTTGCCTATCGATGGCACGTTGCTTATCGGCCTGGCGCTGAATTTCTAATTGCCTTAATTTTTCCTGTTCGTTTACCTGCGCTTGCACGGAAAATGAAAACGCCAGAAATAAAATGATGTAGCAGCCTTTGTTCACAAAACAAAAATTAAATAAAATCCTTTTTAGAAAGCTTCAACCACTCTAAGGTGGAATTACAAAAAATATCTTCTTTAACAGATTCAGGAAAATCAGCATCTTCAATGAATTTACCAATCTCTAAATCACCCAATGGAAATGGATAGTCTGACCCCAACACGATTCTCCTACTTCCTTGCATCTTAATCACGTATTCTAACATCAATGCATCGTGAGTAACACAGTCTACCCAAAATTGACCGATGTAATTGCGCGGGTTTACATTGTTATCAATCGCCACCAAATCAGGTCGGCAATTAAACCCATGTTCAATACGCCCAATAGTTGGTAAAAATGAACCTCCTGCGTGTGCAAACATAACCCGAAGTTTGGGCAGTCTTTCAAAAACCCCGCCAAAGATCATCGAACACATGGCGCGCGAAGTTTCTGCAGGCATGCCTACCAACCAAGGCAACCAGTAACGTTGCATGTGTTTTTCGCCCATCATGTTCCAGGGGTGGATCATCACAGCCAGATCTAATCTTTCGCACGCTTGAAAAATAGGGAAAAAGCGATCTTCATTCAGATTTTCATCATTGATGTTTGAACCAATCTGCACACCTTTCAAACCGATCTTTTTTATTCGCTCCAATTCTTTTACGGCAAGTTCAGTGTCCTGCATGGGGAGGGTGCCAAGGCCAATATATTTTTTGGGGTGTTTGGCTACCAACTTGCCCAGATGGTCATTCAAAAATTTTGATAAGTCGAGGCAATCCAACGGCTTGGCCCAATACGAAAACATAACCGGGATTGTACACACCACTTGCACCTGCGTGTTGAATTGCTTGTATTCCTCTATTCGTAGTTCGGGGTTCCAACAGTTTTCCTGAATCTCGCGGAAGAACTGGTTGCCGCGCATCATTTTAGCAAAACCCTTTTTATGATGTTGCAAATAGATGAAATCGCCATACCCAAACTTTTCAGTCCAGTTAGGTATCTTCTTGGGAAGAATGTGCGTATGGGAATCTATTTTAAGCATTTACGGCTTGACTAATCCGGTAAAGGTAGAAATTTAAGATTAGTTTTTATGGGGTGGATTGCCCGTTCATAATATTAATTAGGAAGTCTTAATCTGTTGAAATTTTGCAGAAAGTCATTCTAGGCTTGCACCCTGAAGGAATTTTTTGAAGAAAAATTTTGTGGTAACATACCGATCGGTATCTTTGCGGCATGCGCAATCCAGATTTAACAAAAGAGAAAATCCTTGTAAAGTCAGGAATCCTGTTTAATACGCAGGGCTATAAATCGACTTCGCTAAGCGAAATAACCGATGCCACCGGATTTACCAAAGGTGCCATCTACCGGCATTTTGAAAGCAAGGATAAGCTTGAACAAGAATCTCTTTATCATCTTTCTACCATTTTGTTTGAGAAGGTACGCACGGTTATTAAAGCAAAAGAAACAGCAAGCGAAAAGCTTCACGCAGTGTTTCAATTCTTCAGCACCTACATTACCAATCCTCCTATTAAGGGCGGCTGTCCGCTTCTTAATGCTTCCACGGAAGCAGATGATACCAACCCGGTGTTAAGAAAAGGTGCGTTGCGCATTCTTAATGTGTTGCGCGATTCTCTTGTGGCTGTGATGGAGAATGGCATTCGGCATAAACAATTGAAAGCCGACATTGATGTTGAATACTACGCCACGGTATTTATTGCCTCGCTGGAAGGAGCAATTATGATGAGCAAACTCCGTGGAAATGATGATGACATTAAACGGGTAGTAAAACACTTAGAGCAGTTAGTAACAGAACTGGAACGATAAAAAATTTTTTAACCCTATAGATACCGTTTGGTATCTTAAAGTAAAACTGTATGAAAAAAATTACCTTCTACTTAGCAGGACTTTGGCTTAACGTGCTTGCGTACCTGGCACCCAGGCGCGCTGGAAAGAAAGCGTTCTATTTATTTTGCTTCCCAACGCGGATTCCATTAAAGGATTATCAATTGGAATTCTTAGGCAATGCCAAATTTGAAATGCTTAAAACTTCGCGCGATACCATTCAAACCTACCGGTGGGGACATGGGCCGAAAAAAATTCTGTTCCTTCATGGATGGAGAAGCCACACCTTTCGGTGGAAGAAATACATAGAGTCACTTTCGCAACAGGAATATACTATCTATGCATTGGATGCTCCGGGGCATGGACTTTCTACCGGAAACTATTTGAATGTGTTATACTATGGCGAAGTGATAAAACAATTTGTAAATCGGCTGAACGGAGTGGATACGATTGTCAGCCATTCAATGGGCGGGTTCTCTAGTTTGTTTGCACTGCATCAAACTAAAACATTGCCGGTAGGTAATTTGATTTTGATGGGTACCCCCGGCCATGCAAAAGAGTTTGTTAATTACTACAGAATCTTGCTGGGCTTGTCGGATCGCACCACACGACTCATGACAGAATATTTCATAACTAAAATTGGATTCGAGCCTTCGTACTTTTCGACACCTGATTTTGCCAAATCAATTTCTATCCCGGGTCTTATTATTCATGATGAAGAAGATTTGGAAGCACCCATACACAATGCCAAGGAAATTCATGAAGCCTGGTCAGTTTCTTCCATGATTGTTACCAAAGGGCTAGGCCATAACTTAAGATCGAAAGAAGTGATTAACTATGTTCAAAAATTTCTGGAGAGAGCACAAGAACCAGAGAAGCGAGTGTATGAACAACATGTACATTGAGCTAACCCCACACCGATTTCATTTGCATCAGTAGGTAGTACAAACCTATTTGATGAAATGTCAACAACGCATGTCTGTGCCTTAGCGATAGAACTTACCGGGCACAACATGATAAGCGTCATTACATAGAATGAGAATCATCATCCACCCGCCAGATTGGTTAAGGTAGGTTTGAATAGTTGAGAGAGTACACAGCTCTTGTACGCAAACAACCATGACCGCTAAAAGATTAGGTATTTGGATGGATCATTCCAGCGCCAACTTAATAGAGTTTACGCGTGAACTCATCGAAACAAAAACCATTGAATCAACCTTTACCCACGAGGCAAAAGATGTAAGTAGGCGCAAAGGCGAAAACCATATGCACAGCAAAGAACAGCATGAAATGATCAAATATTTTAATACGCTCGGTGAAGCAATCAAAAAGTGTGAAGAAGTGATTCTCTTTGGCCCCACCGATGCAAAAGTGCAGCTCTTTAATTATTTGACAAAAGACCATCATTTTGACAATGTAAAAATTATCATTGCGCACGCAGATAAAATGACCGACAACCAGCAACGTGCTTTTGTAAGAGCACATTTTTCAACCCACTAAATTTGTTACAGGTGTGGATAAAGAGATAAAAATCATTAAGGCATCAGGGGCAGTAGTACCCTTTTCTATTCAAAAGCTACGCGAATCACTAAGTAGATCGGGTGCCAGCGACCTCGTTATAGAAAAGGTGGCCAGCGAAATTGAAAGTAAACTTCATGATGGCATGACCACGAAGAAAATTTACCAGCTGGCATTTCGTAAGCTTAAAAAGATTCAGATGCTGGCGGCATCTAAATACAAGCTTAAGAAAGCTATTATGGAATTGGGGCCTTCCGGCTATCCCTTTGAAAAATATGTGAGCGAAATTTTCAATGCGCAAGATCATTCTGTGCAAATAAATCTGATTATGAATGGTCGTTGTGTAAATCACGAAGTAGATGTGCTAGCCGAACGGGATGGGGTGCAGAAAGTAATAGAGTGTAAGTATCATAATCTTCAAGGAACTATTTGTGATGTTAAAATCCCCTTGTATGTGAATGCCCGATTTAAAGACATTAGTGAAACAATGCCCCGAAACAAAAAGCAGGAAGGCTGGGTGGTAACAAACACTCGATTTTCTGGTGACGCTATACAGTATGGAATTTGTTCAGGACTGAAGCTATTAGCATGGGATTTTCCGGGTGGCAAGGGATTACGTGAACTCATTGACCAAGGCAGCCTTTATCCGATTACGTGCCTGACTACTCTTACACAAAAGGAAAAGGCAAAATTGATGACAGCAGGTATTGTGTTATGCAGGGGACTTAAAGAAAATAAAAAGATCCTGATCAGAATAGGAATCCCTTCACAACGGATTCAGGCGGTGTTAAACGAAGCCGCTTCGCTTGGATGACGCGCATAGATAAAGGTTGGTAAAGCAGGACTTTAATTCTCATCGCTCTATTGTTACCAATATTTCGTCTCCTACGGGACTAGAAATAAAACCTCCCTTATGTCCCGTTACATATTTGGTAATAGCAGCTATAGTACATGATTAAAATCCCGTTAGGGATGACATATAAATTCCAAATTCACCACCTTAGGTTCAGTGATGTCTCAAGGAACTCCACGTTCTCAACGATGATCCCTTAAACAAACTACATTTATCAGCACCACATTGAATTTTAAGGCGCGAATTTAATTTTGCTGACTCAAACCAGGGCAGGATTTACCAGCCGATCAATTTTACAGCACTACTAAATCCACTTCGGCAGTAAGTTCGTTTTCGGGTTTGTTTTTATCCCAAATACGCATCTTCATATGATAGGTGCTGCCCGACTTCATGGGGTCGCCAACCGTAACGGTTCCGCGCAAAGCAGAAGCATCCTCTGGAGAGTAGCCATCACTCTCTGCAAATAAATCCGCTTCGTTCAGGATCACTTCACCTTGCTCGCCCGTTACGCTAAGCATCAATCCCGGAAACGCTTTGCCATCTTTCAACTCATAATTTGCAAGGCCTTGAGCTACGATGGCAATTTTTGAATCAAGGGGTACTTTGTTGCTGGTTACTACGGTATTGTCCGGGCCTACCAGTAAAACTTCTTCTACCGAAAATCCATGATAGGTGTGCGACAAGCCGGTGATTAAATCTTTATTCGTGCCTGCACTAAAGCTACACGACCATAATAGAAGGATGCTTCCAAGGAACACAAACACATTGAGGTTTTTCATAGGGTTAGGGTTTTAGGGTTAGGATTTGGCGACTTGTTAGTCCATGTAATTTTTTAAGAATCATTTCTTGTTTAACCTTTCTTCGGCAATCTGTCTTTGGCGTTACGGCTTCAACCCGATGCATTGTTCTGCGATATCTCGCTGCTTGTTCTGCTAGACTTTTCTGCTGCTCAGCTTCCATTCGCATTTCAATAGCAAGTCGTTCGTTTTCCTGAGCCATCTGCTCAAACTTGTCAGCTTCTTGTTTCTGATAGAATCCATAAGATAAAGACAAAACCGAAACAACTGCGAGGAGTGCAATGATCACATTCTTTTTCATAGGGGTCGACTGTTTATTGTGAGCTCAATCCAAAACAGATACAAGTTAAGGAATCACCCCGACTTTATGGCTTTAAGGT
>CAWBCB010000005.1:0-7048 GCA_963787095.1 uncultured Cytophagales bacterium
GCATCTTCAAATCAGTAATTAAAAGTCCAATATCAATTGATGCTAACAACTTAATGGCCGACTGCACATTGTTGGCCGTATAAATTTGATATCCCTTTGATTGAAGATTGCGTTTAATTAATTCCACACTTTCTGGTGAATCATCAACCACTAACACATTAACATTACTAACCTGTTTCTTCATCTTTTCTTAGCTTGTTTCAATGGCAACACCACTTCAAATTTTGAACCTTTACCCGGAGTACTGCTCACCTTTATCTTTCCATGGTGTTCCTCTATTATTCCCTGAACAACCGATAACCCCAAACCTGTACCTTGACCAACCGGTTTGGTTGAGTAGAACGGTTCAAAAATCTTTCCCTTCACGTCATGAGTCATTCCACTTCCTGTATCACTCACTATAAGACAGACGTGGTGATTTATTTGTTTAGTCATAACGGTTATTTTACCACCCTCAGCCATAGCATGGATGGCATTCGTAATAAGATTTACAAGCACCTGGCTTAACTGAACTGAATCAGCTTGAATATCAGGCAACTTTGGATCGAGCTTTTCAACTATTTTAATACCTCGACTTTGAAAACGAACATCAATAAAATATAAGATGCTGGATACAATGCTGTTGAGGTTTACCCAATTAATTTGTCGCGGCATTTGTCGTGAAAAGATCATCAGTTTCTTAATAATCTCCCGAGTATAAAGCGATGCTTTAATAATCCGATCCATATCACTGTCTTGCTGCTCACTCAAACCACCATTCTTTTTTACCAATTGTGCAAATCCAAGAATTCTACCTAATGGTTCGTTTAATTCGTGGGCAATACCAGCTGATAATTCACCTACAAATGCCAGTCGCTTGGAATGCTGTAGTTGCATTTCTAATTTTTTACTATTCTCTTCTACACTGGATCGTTTAATAAATAGTGACAATTCTCTTGCCACCATTTTGATCAGTTTTTTCTCTTCCATCAAAAACAAATTTTTAGAATCCGTTCTCTTTGAAGAAGGTCGATACCCAACTTTTAATGTCCCATACTTTTTCTGACCTATACCCAACCCTGATGTAATATATTCCTTACACTTCTGAAATTCTTTTGTAGCATAACTTCTTTTACCTTCAGTTATACTAACCTCTGCAAGAGCCGGGAACTGCATAGCGTTAGGAAGTATTTCCAGGGTTTTACTTAGAATCGTGTTTACATCGTTGCCTGCCTCCAAAGCGATTTTTGACAAATCGTAAAGGCACTTTAATTCCTTAACTCTTTCTCTGAGTTTTGCGTCAGCCGTAATCATTTGATAAAATTCAATTTCTTAAAGGTAAGAAGACAATCATGAATAATCTTACTTATGGACTAACAACTCAAGAATCATCTGAGGAGATTCTACCCACCGGGTATTTATGAACCAATTAGAATTCATTTAAAGTCTTTAATCTCCTTCAAAAGCCATGTAAATCTGGCACAGATACTGCCAAGCTCTTAACTTAAAATCGAGTACTATGGAAAGGAAACGAATAATAACGGTTAATGACTATCAACGACTAACAGGCCTTGTTGAGTTTGAATCCCTAAAAAAGAAAATGCCAGAAATTGTTTCCCGATTGAGCAAAGAATTATCGAGTGCAGAGATGCTTCCTCAAGCAGCTATATCAGGAAATATAATTACCATGAACTCACGGGTAGTAATGAAAGATATTTCTTCTGAACGGGAAGCAGAACTCACCATAACCTATCCGCATGACGCCAATAATCGGGAAAGAAAAGTTTCTATTTTTTCCACTATAGGTATTGCACTGCTGGGCAAACAAGTGGGAGATATTGTTTCCTGGAAAACTCCAGCAGGAAATAGTAAATTTGAAATTTCGAAGGTAACGTATCAACCTGAAGCGGTAGGCGATTACTCGTTATAAGTTCTGAACTACGAGTTCATTTTAATAAGATTGTTTAGTATGAAACTATTTAATAGATCAAGCATGCTTGAATATTGTAAAACCATCCTAAGGAAGATGAGTTTCAACAAGAGGCTATTCAGAAAGGAATACAAAAAAACATTCACGTATTTGGATTCAGCTGAACACAACCAGTTGAAAAAATGGCTTCGTGAAATCCGTGTCCATTCCAAGTAAAATCAAGTAAAATATTAGGTGTTGGTCTACTAAAACTTGGGCCCTTGAGTTGGTTTTACACCACCATTCAACTTTGAACGAGGTCATTCTCAGAGATTTCCTCAAAATTTGGTATCTTCGCGCCACCTGAACCAAAACACAGGTTCGTGGGTTTAATTAATAGGCCAAAAGGCCAAATAAACGCTAAAAACATACTATCATGGGAAGACCTCCTGTACTACCAAAGAAGAAAAAAGACGGATTTTGGCTAGAAGTGCGAAACAAAGGTGCAAAATCAGGCACTATTTTGATCCGCGAAAGCCATCAGGCTATGATGCAGGCAGCCAAGCAATATGAAATGACCAAAGATGTGATCCTGATGGGTGAGCACAAAAACGGCAAAAGAGTAGACGATAAAGCAAAAGCGAAAAAAGCTGCTAAAGAGGCTTAATTCCTTCCGCTAACACATTTAAAGAGTTACTCTCTGAGTTTTGCAAAGAACTGATTGAGTAACTCTTTGCTTTCCACCGCTGCCACTCCATTAACAACCTCCGTTTTCGGGTGAAGTAAGTTCTTTTCAACTAGAGAATAACCGCGTTGAACATCCTTAGCACCAAACACAAGCTTTTGTAACTGTACCCAGTGCAAGGCTCCTGCACACATCACACACGGCTCTAACGTAACATAGAGTGTACATTCATTCAAATATTTTGAACCTAAAAAATGAGACGCTGCTGTTATAGCGAGCATCTCTGCATGTGCTGTTGAATCTGTCAATTGCTCGGTTTGATTGTGTGCGCGACCAATGATTTTATTCTGACACACCACAACGGCTCCTACGGGTACTTCATTTAAGTCAAAGGCTTTGCGGGCTTCCTTCAACGCTTCACGCATGAAATACTCATCGGTAAATAACTCCATCTGTGCCGGTTCTACTTGATCTTTAACGACTTCATCATTTTACGCACAGTGGCTTGCCAATCTTCTTTTGTGGCTTTTGGACAATTAAAAGAAAATACGAGGGTGCGTCCTGGCTCAACCAGATATTGAATGTAGGAATATCGAAATACAGGTTGTTGTTCGCCTAAGGTCATTCTATTTCCATTTACGCGGGATTCAAATTCAAAGAAGATAAGTTTCTTTTTATTTATCTCGTGAATCCCTTCATCCAAGATATCCACCCGATCAAAAAGATTGGTGAATCCAGCTTTGAAAAATTTTTGAGCCATCACTAAATCACCATCAGGCCATTGAGTAGCAGAGATATTTATGCTGAAATCAAGCGTCCGATTCACATCAGTAAAGGCTGCCAGGGGAGACCTTACAGAAGGATACCGCAGCGCAATATCATCAGGGGTCATGGCAGAAAGTTCTTCAGGCAGTAAAATGGTGACTCCTTCGGCCACTTTTGTTTTTTTTAATTTATCGGGTGCAAACCCCAAAACGCTAAAAAGCAAAAGGAATATCAATATTTTCTTCATAGTTAGGTTAAAACGAAAAGGATTGGCGCAATGTATAACGTGCAAGGTTTATTAATTTGCGCCCAAATTTAAGCATTTACTATGTTAAGAACTCATACCTGCGGTCAGCTTCGGTTAACTGATGTAAACAAAGAGGTAACACTTACCGGCTGGGTGCAGCGCACACGCGATAAAGGCAGTTTATTGTGGATTGATTTGCGTGATCGCTATGGAATAACTCAATTGTTTTTGGAAGAAGGAAAGACAGACGCAAGCCTGCTGAAAATTGCTCGCGGAACAGGCCGTGAATACGTGCTAAAAGTGAGTGGCCTGGTGGTAGAACGATTGTCAAAAAACGACAAAATGCCTACAGGCGATGTAGAAGTAAAAGTTTCTTCCCTTGAAATCCTGAATTCATCCAAAGTGCCGCCCTTCACCATTGAAGATAATACGGATGGAGGCGATGATTTACGCATGAAATACCGCTACCTCGATTTACGTAGAAATTCAGTGCGTGAAAATTTGCAGCTCCGTCATAAAATGGCGCAACAAACCCGCATTTATTTAGATGGTTTAGATTTTATTGAAGTAGAAACACCGGTATTGATTAAGTCAACTCCGGAAGGGGCAAGAGATTTTGTTGTGCCATCGCGCATGAACCCCGGTGAGTTTTATGCTTTGCCGCAATCGCCACAAACGTTTAAACAATTGTTGATGGTGTCGGGCTTTGATCGTTACTATCAAATTGTAAAATGCTTTCGCGATGAAGACTTGCGTGCCGATCGTCAACCGGAGTTTACACAAATCGACTGCGAGATGGCTTTCATTACGCAAGAAGATATTTTATCAACGTTCGAAGGATTGGTGCGACATCTTTTCAAAACAGTGAAAGGAATTGACATGCCTTCGGTACCTCATATGAGTTATGATGATGCCATGAAGTTTTATGGCTCCGATAAACCAGATACACGCTTCGACATGAAGTTTGTAAACCTCACCCCCTACCCCTCTCCAGAGGAGAGGGGAGTTGATTTAGTTAGAGGAAAAGGATTTCAGGTATTCGATAGTGCAGAACTGGTTGTAGGTATTTGCGCAAAAGGCTGTGCAGAATATACGCGCAAGCAATTGGATGAACTTACTGAGTTTGTTAAGAAGCCGCAGATTGGTGCGAAAGGTCTCGTGTATGTGCAATGTAAAGCTGATGGTACATTTAAATCCTCCGTAGATAAATTCTATACGGCTGATGATTTAAAGAAGTGGGCCGAACTAATGAATGCGCAAGCCGGTGATTTAATGTTGGTACTTTCTGGTGAAAAAGAAAAGACTCAAAAAGCGTTGAGTGAATTGCGCTTGCGTATGGGCGAAGTGCTAGGTCTTCGCGATAAGAATAAATTTTCAGCACTTTGGGTAATTGACTTTCCATTGTTGGAATGGAATGAAGAAATCAACAGATGGCATGCTATGCATCATCCGTTTACGTCACCAAAGCCAGATGACATGCATTTGTTGGATAGCGATCCTGGCAAAGTGCGCGCAAATGCATATGACATGGTGATCAACGGAACCGAAGTAGGTGGTGGATCCATTCGTATTCATGATCGGGCAACGCAGCAATTGATGTTTAGTAAGTTGGGCTTTAGCGATGAAGAAGCGAAAAAACAATTTGGCTTCTTGATGGATGCCTTTGAGTTTGGCGCACCTCCACATGGGGGTATTGCTTTTGGGTTCGATCGGCTATGTTCACTCTTTGGAGGTTCGGATTCCATCAGAGATTTCATTGCCTTCCCAAAAAATAATTCAGGTCGCGATATGATGATTGATACACCATCAACTATCTCAGCCGAACAATTGAAGGAATTAAGCATTGATGTGAAAATTAAACTTTAACCTTTGTGCTTTCTTCGTGACTTAGTGTCTTCGTGGTAAAAAATAATTTAAATTGAACCACAAAGACACTAAAGCACTAAGTTGCACTAAGAGATTAAATATTTCCATTTAGAATAATCCCTATGAAAAAAATAACCGGCCTTCTTCTATTATCCGCTGTATTACTTTCATGCAGTAAAAGTGATGATTATCTAAAGAAGGGAAAGGAAGCCTTCAATCAGAAAAATTATGAATTGGCCATTGCCAATTTTGATTCGGTTCTACAACTTAATCCAGATCATGCCGAAGCATTAGCAACTCGCGGCAGCGCTCGTTATAACATTAACAACTATCAAGGTGCCATCTCAGATTACACAAAGTCCATTGAGCACTGGCCAAAGGATAGTCAGAATGATGCTGAACTTGGCAAAATTTACGCAGACCTGGCCGATTGCTATTTTAATGTAGAACTGTATGATGCCGCTATTGATAACTATACTATTGCGATTACCAAAAATAATAATCTTGCCATTGCATACTCAGGCAGAGGTGATGTGTATATTCTAAAAAGTAAGCCTGAGTTAGCGCAACCAGATTTTGAGAAAGCAATTTCAATTGACCCCAAATTCGCGAGCGCTCATTATGGTTTGGGCAATGTAAAGTTCGATCAAAAAGATTTTGCAGCAGCCATTCCACACTACAGCCAGGCAATTGCATTAGACCCTACAGTTGTTAAATACTTTATGGATCGGGGCGATTCGTATTACATGACTGAAGAATATCCAAAGGCTGTAGATGACTTTACGAGTGCACTCAAGTTGGATCCAACCTTCGCAAAAGCATACGTCTTCCGCGGTGATGCAAAAGATGAGCAAGGTCTGGCACTAGAAGCCATTGAAGATTATAACAAGGCACTTGAAATCACACCCAACTATGGACTTGCCTATTACAATATGGGTGTAACCAAACAACGCCTGAAAGACAAAGCCGGAGCATGTGATGCTTTTAAGAAGGCATTAAGTGCGGGCTATCAGGAAGCAGAACCTTTTGCTAAGGAGTGTAAGTAAACAAGGTATTGGAACAAGGCATTAGTAAAACACGGTTGTTTAAAGTGATTAGGAGTCTAACCTAAATTATAACCTAGTCTTAATTGCTAATAGTCCGTTAGCTAAGCCATCAAAGTAATTTCCATTTTTGAAATGAGATAGCATGATTTTGTTTACTTCAGTGCATTCAGCATCAGTTAAATAAGTCATTGAAATATCACCTGTTGAAATTCTGACTTCTCGTTGTGTAGCGCTGAAAACCACTAGTACAACACCATTCCCTGGAGTTGTCAGGGGTGCCCAAAACTCCCTATAGCGATTTGAAAAGTCCGTTATTGTTGAGTCCGGATAGAAATCATTAATCGTTACTATGTATAAATAAACTTTTTTTTCCTGCTTGATTTGAGATGTCAAGATACTTAGCGAATCAATTTGTTGTTTTGATAATTTGTTCTCGAGGTCAATAACTGTTTTTGGGACAAGCCTTACGCGGCCAGACGGGTAATTTGGACAAGTCCTTTTCAATTCCATTGATAGCCGATATTGAAAACGAAGAGCCTCTTGTATTGGGT
>CAWBCB010000006.1:0-17547 GCA_963787095.1 uncultured Cytophagales bacterium
TCAGGATTAAAGGATCTCAGAGTAATTGGAAGAACTTCCTCCTTTCAGTTTAAAGGAGAAAAAGTAGACTTGCGGGAAATTGGAGAAAAACTTAATGTGGGTACAATTCTGGAAGGAAGCATCCAGAAATCAGGAAGCAAGATCCGTATTACAGCACAATTAATAAGGGCGAAAGATCATTCACATTTATGGTCACAAAAATTCGATCGCGAAATGGTTGATATCTTCAAAATACAGGATGAAATAGCCACAGCCATTACCGAACTTTTAAAAATTTCCTTATCACTTTCAGAAAATCAACAGCTAATTAAAACAGAAACCTCGCCAGAAACTTATACTTTGTATCTCAAGGGTCTTTATGCTTACCGCGAATATAAATTTGAACAAAGTATTGATTATAATATTCAAGCTATACATGTTGATAGCACCTACGCATTACCTTATGCCTACATTGCATTAGCTAAAACCTGGATAATTAATAACAACAAAGATTATAAAAACACATTAGCTTTTAAGGAGGCAGAGAGTTTTGCACAGCATGCAATAAAACTCTCACCCCAACTTGCGGAAGGGCATTCTGCCATTGCTTTGTTAGCGTGGACTATTGAACGTGATTTTATAAAAGCCAAAGCCAATTTTGAAAAATCGATTCAGTTTGATCCCAATTCTTCCTTATTAAAAAATCGCTACGCCTATTTCCTAACTTGGATGGGAGATTTTGATAGAGCCAAAGAACTTGCTACTGATGCCATCCAATCCGATCCTGTTGATTTTAACGGCTATCTAATTCTTTCGATGGTAAACCAGTATACCGGAGATTTAATAAAAGCAAAAGAATATATCACGGAGGGAATAAGACTTTTTCCTGACAACAAACAATTTCGAAACGCAAGGATTTATAATGAATTCCTGAATAAGAATTACGCTGAAGTAATCCAGGAGTGTAATTTAATTCTCGATAAAAATGAAAACCTAAATGAGGCGCTTATGGCTCAGCTTTCCTTTGCTTATTATAAAACAAATAAAATGAAAGAGAGTAATTCACTATTAAAAAACTTGCAAAAAGTTCCTGACGAGAAGAATGATAGTAACTATTATACCGCAGTAATATATGCATCACGAAATCAATATGATTCCTGCATTCTATGGTTGCAAAAATCAATTGAGAAACCGGAGAATTCTTTTAAACTTTTTAAGATAGACCCAGCATTCGATTCTTTTAAAGGCACCCCGGCTTATGTAAAACTTTATCAGCAATATGGATTTGATAAATATTAGTTTTCACTTCCTTTCTTCTTGTAAATAAGAATAAGCTAACTTTGATTTAAGTTGTTTTTCTATTAAGCTAAGCAAAGAACCTTATTGTATATAATTCCAAACTGAATTCATTTTAATAACCAATGCCAAACCGACAAGCACTCTTTTTGAATTTCGATATCAAAGCCCAGCCCGATGAAGTAACCTGCGGCCCTACTTGTCTGCATGCGCTATATCAATATTATAGAGATGAAATAGGGCTTAAAGAAGTAATTGCTGAAGTGAAGAGTTTGAAAAGTGGCGGTACCCTTGCTGTGATGCTTGGGAATCATGCGCTTAAACGCGGATACAAAGCTCACCTCTATACCTACAATCTAAATACGTTCGATCCTTCGTGGTTTAAATTTTCGACTGCTAAAATCATATCTCTGCTCAAGCAGCAGATGAAATACAAAGTGAAGCGAAAAAAATTACAGGTGGCCTCCAAAGCTTACATTCAGTTTTTAGAGGCTGGTGGTAAATTATTTCAAAAGGAATTAACGGCAGAATTAATTAAGGGATATTTGCGTCAGTCCAAACCTATCTTAACCGGACTAAGTGCCACCTACTTATATGGCACCCCACGCGAAATCCCGGCTAACGGAAAATATAATAGTATAAAAGGTGAACCGGTAGGTCATTTTGTAATCATCAATGGATATGATGAAGCAACAAATAATGTTTACCTGGCCGATCCTATGAACCCTAATCCATTAAAGAGCCAGTATTACAGTGTAAATTTTGATCGGCTCATCAACAGCATTTTGTTAGGTATTGTAACGTATGATGCTAATCTTCTGATTATTGAACAAAAGAAATAAGCTATGCCAAAATTGATTGTGGTTGATAAACCGGAGCGTTGGAAATTTAGTTTACACGATGTAGAAGTTATTTCCCCTGAACGCTACATTACTGACGCTGCTTTTCAAAATACCAAAAATCTAAAAGTACTAAACCTGTGCAAGTCGTATCAATATCAAAGTGAAGGGTATTATGTTTCATTACTGGCAGAAGCACGCGGACACAAAGTACTGCCCGAAGTTTCCACGATTCAAGACTTACGCTTTCCATCTATATTACGAGATGATTCACTCGACTTTGATGAATTGATTCAAAGCACTTTTAAAAATGAAACCGGAGATCGGATAGAAGTCAATATTTATTTTGGTTTTACAAAGGCCGAAAACTTCAATCGGCTAGGCCTGCAGTTATTTCAAATGGTGCAAGCTCCCTCATTGCGGGCTGTGTTCTCTAAAAAAACAAAATGGTCGCTCCGAAAAATAAAACCGATCAGTTTAAGTGAAGTACCTGATGAAGATAAACCCATTCTGGTTCAAGGTCTTGAGCGCTATCTCTTGCGCAAACGCGATTTCAGACCCGATAAAAAGAAATACGATTTAGCAATTCTTGTCAATCCAGATGATGACAACCCGCCCTCTGATGATAGAGCGTTAAAACGTTTTTATCGTGCTGCCCTGGAGGCCGGATTCAACACAGAGTTTATTACCAAAAATGATTTTGACCAGATCATTCAGTATGACGCACTTTTTATTCGCGAAACTACAAACGTAAATCATCATACATTTCGGTTTGCCAAAAAAGCGGAGTCATTGGGCCTTGCCGTGATTGATGATCCTGAATCCATCTTAAAATGCACGAACAAAGTGTATCTGCACGAGTTATTGACTTCCAATAAAATTTCAACCCCAAAAGCTTTTGTAATTACAGAAGACAACTGTGATCAACTGGAAAGCAAGATGGGCTTCCCTTTCATCCTTAAACAACCTGATGGCGCCTTTTCGAAGGGAGTTTTTAAAATTAATTCGCTAGAAGAATTTGAGAAGGTGAGAGAAAGTATGTTCGAGAAATCGGACTTGTTAATTGCACAGGAGTTTTTACCAACAGCATTTGATTGGAGAGTTGGAATTATTGACGGACAGGTAATTTATGTGTGCAAATACTTTATGGCCACCAAGCATTGGCAGATTGTAAACTGGAGTGCCAAAAAGCAATCGCAGGAAGGCGATGTAGAAAGTATCCCTGTCGATCAGGCTCCATCAGGTTTATTGAAAACGGCACTCAAGGCAACTGCATTGATTGGGAAGAGTTTGTATGGAGTCGATATGAAAGAGATCGATGGAAAGTTTTACGTGATTGAAATCAACGACAATCCAAATATTGATGCCGGCATTGAAGATAAAATTCTGAAGGAGCGGCTCTACGAAATCATCATGGAAGTTTTCTTAAACAAAATCAAAGCGATCAAATGAGTACATCTCCTTATCATCTTTTTCAATGTTACGGCATTGAATTGGAATACATGATTGTTGATAAAGATTCGTTGCAGGTAAAATCAATTGCTGATGAACTATTGAAACATGAGTTAGGTGCCATTGGAAGTGACTTTGAAAACGGAATTGTTACCTGGAGCAACGAGCTGGTGCTGCATGTGATCGAAATTAAATCCTCCAAGCCCGAAGCTGATTTAGAAACATTGGAGCTAGCGTTTGAAAGAAATATTTCACGCATTAATGCAATACTATCAAATGGAATGCCATGCTCCTCCCCTCGGCTGCGCACCCATTAATGAACCCATTTGCAGATACAAAGCTCTGGCCGCACGATAATAATGAAGTGTACTCCCTCTACGATAAAATTTTCAATTCGAAAGGGCATGGTTGGTCAAACTTGCAAAGCACTCATTTGAATTTACCCTTTCATGGCGATGATGAGTTTGCCAAGCTGCATGCGGCTTGCCGATTGGTACTTCCTTTGTTACCTGCTCTCTGCGCAAGCTCACCCTTGTTGGATGGAAAGTTATCAGGAATGCTGGACACGCGACTACACTATTATAAAACAAATCAAGCCAACATCCCCATAATCACGGGAAGGATAATTCCTGAGAACATCTATTCGCATGACGAATACAAAAATCAGGTTTACTTACCCATTGCCGAAGCGATTGCACCACACGATCCAGAAACTATACTCGATCCCATTTGGGTGAACTCGCGTGGGGCGATGGCACGGTTTGATCGCGGTTCCATTGAAATTCGGGTGATGGATATTCAGGAATGCGCGGCTGCAGATATGGCAATTGTGAGCACTGTGATTGAAATCTTGAAATTGTTTGTTGATGAAAAATCAATTTCCCTTACAGAGCAAAAGAAGATGGATACAGAAGTTCTGGCTTCTATCTTTGATCAGGCAGCGGTTACAGGTTTTGCAACACAGGTTAATGATTTAAGTTACCTCGCAGCATTCGGATTAAAATCAACAGTCAGCATAAAAGAGATTTGGAGTGAGCTTTTAGAAAAAATTCCGACAACAACTCCTTATCAAAAAGCAAATCGAGAAATAATTAACACAATCATTTCGCATGGGTCTTTGTCAGAACGAATTATTCAAGCGCTTGGCGCGGATGTTTCGGAACCTGGCATAAAGAAAGTGTATTATCAATTAAGTACTTGCCTGAAGGAAAATAAATTATTCATTCCCAATCATGTTTAATTCAGTCATCTTGAGCTGTGAGCATGCTGGCAACCTTGTACCCGATCATTATAAATATTTATTCGAACAAGATCAGAAAGTTTTAGAAACTCATCGGGGTTGGGATCCTGGAGCGTGGGAGTTGGCTCAATTTCTTTCCACTCAATTAAATGTTCATTTGCATGGATGTCATGTCACCCGTTTGTTAATCGAAGCCAATCGTTCTCTTGATAGTTCACAATTATTTTCAGAATACTCGTCTAAACTTTCCAATTCTGAAAAAGAAAAGCTGATTAAAACAATTTATCACCCTTACCGGAATAAGGTTAGAGAATTTCTGAATGCTGCTCTGAAACCAGTTCTTCATTTGTCCATTCATTCTTTTACACCTATTTGGAGTGGAGTTGAACGATCTGTGGATATTGGAATTCTTTATGACCCGAATCAAGCGCTTGAACATACATTTAGTCTTCGTTTAAAAGAAGCACTTGAAACCTGTCTGCCTGGTAAGAAAATAAAATTTAACGAGCCCTACAAAGGCACTGATGATGGATTTACGACTGAGTTAAGAAAACAATTTGCACTGAATCAATATGCTGGTATTGAATTAGAGGTCAGTCAAAAGTATACTACTGATCTTTCAACGATTCAAGATGGAATCCTTAGGGCAATTAAAACAGTCATATAGAATCTATTATAGGTTGCCCCGCTGGGGCAATTTTTATACGCATAATTAATTTCTACAAATAGGGTACGCCTCTGGCGTACATTCAATGAATTTCTTTCAACAGTATACAATTTCCAAATAGAAAACATCGATCAACCATTCACGATAAAATCCTAAGAGTAGTTCATATTATCTAAACACAGTTTTTGGTTGCCCTGCTGGGCAGACTGATTACATGGATTTAACTTCTACCGACAGGACAAAATCGGCATACGAGACCAATTTCAATTTTGTTTGCTGCATCTTAAAGTTGTACCCCTGATCGATTAAAGATTTAATTGCACCATGCTCCAGCGGAACATCCTCTTTATAGAATTTTTGCATTAGGTTTGATTTCCCAGCGGGATCCCGACATTACAACAATTATTCAAAACAAGATCAAAATTTCCTAAATCGGGTCGGTCATTGTCAAATCCTGACATCAATGGAAACATGCCATCAACTGCAAATTCTTTCGGATTCAAATAAAAAATTCTTGTTCAAGCGTTGCTCCAGAGGAGCAACCTCTTTGTAGCAGAAAAATTAGCGCTTTGAATTTGCCCCAGCGGGGCAACCTATCAATCATGGAGAGAGATCAATCATTTAATTGGTTTCAAAGCGAGATCAAAAAAATTGTATCATTTTAATGGCGAGAATTAGATCAAAATCAAATTATGCTCTAGAGGAGCAACCTCTTTGTAGAATTGTATCTTGAAATGATGATTTGCCCCAGCGGGGCAATCTATCATTACAACAATTATTCAAAACAAGATCAAAATTTCCTAAATCGAGTCGGTCATTGTCAAATCCTGACATCAATGGAAACATGCCATCAACTGCAAATTCTTTGGGATTCAAATAAAAAATTCTTGTTCAGGCGTTGCTCCAGAGGAGCAACCTCTTTGTAGAATTTGTATCTTGAAATGTGATTTGCCCCAGCGGGGCAACCTATCAAATGGGAGATACCTATTCACAATTGTATATCCAGCTAGTTTTTGCCGTTAAGGGCAGGAATAGTTTTATACAACATTCCTGGGAAAATGAGCTACATAAGTACATAACTGCGGTTGTTCAAAATGATAATCATAAATTACTTGCTATTAACGGCATGCCAGACCACATCCATATCTTCGTTGGCTTAAATCCTGCCATTTCAATTTCCGATTTGGTAAAAGACATAAAGAGGGCAAGCAATAATTGGATTAATGATAAAAGATTTACAATAGATAAATTTGCGTGGCAAGGCGGATACGGAGCATTCTCTTATTCAAAATCGCAGGTTGACCAAGTGTGCAAATACATAGCAAACCAAAAGACACATCATAGCAAGAATTCATTTAAAACAGAATATATAGAGCTCTTAACATTATTCGAGATCGACTTTAAAAATGAATATCTCTTTGAATTTTATGACTAATCAAATCCTATTTGAAATTATAGGTTGCCCCGCTGGGGCAATCATTATTGTATGATTAAATTTTCTACAAATAGGGTACGCCTCTGGCGTACAAAATGAGTTTCTTTAACAGTTCACAATTCCAAATTACAGAGATTAAAATTAGAGGTTACTCAAAAATATACAGCTGATCTTTCAACGATTCAAGATGAAATCCGCAAGGCTATTCAAGCTATCTTGAAGTAATCATTAAAATTTATTTCTTACATTTCTTATGCATGAATCGTCTAATGGCTTGGATCAGGGCATTTTTTGGGCTCTCCCGAAGGGAGACTCGTGGGTTCCTGATTTTACTCCCACTGCTTTTACTTAGCCTCTTCATTACCCCTTCCTATCGTTGGTGGAAAGCCAATCAGAAAAGAGATTTTACTAAAGAAAACCAAGAGTTAGACAGCTTGTTGGAACATTGGAAGTGGGAAGAAAAAAAGGATAGCGTTAATGAAATTGAAATCCAATTATTTACGTTTAATCCCAACACAGCAACCAAAGAAGACCTGACAAATCTTGGCTTTCCTCAAAATCTGGTAAACCGAATCGATAATTACCGATCGAAGAAAGGACGGTTTGTTATAAAGTCCGATCTAATAAAAATATATGGAATGGATTCTTCACTTTATGCACGATTGTATCCGTTCATAGACCTTCCCATTGAAAAATCAACAAAGGCTTTTCAATCAATTCCAAATGAAAAGAAACCACTAACCGCTTCAAAAGAAAAATTCGATCTTAATCTGGCTGATACCGCACAACTGATTCGTATTTATGGTATTGGTAGCAAACTTTCGCAACGTATCATTAAATATAGAAATTCGTTAGGCGGTTTTATTTCCATGAATCAATTGCAAGAAGTATATGGATTGGATACTGCTGTAGTAGCCGAGTTAAACAAAAAAACATTTGTTAGTCTCGACTTCAAACCCAATCAATTAGATATTAATTCAGCTACTGAAAAAGAATTAGCAACTCATCCCTACATTAGTAATAAATTAGCGAAAGCTATTGCCGCTTACCGCTTTCAGCATGGTAACTTTACCTCATTAGAAGATCTTACTAAAATAGCCTTGGTAGATGAGGCGTTCTATACTAAAATAAAGCCCTATCTTACCCTAAATCCATAGCGTGCCTGATCATACTCAAACAAAAAAACTATTAACTACCTATCTGCGAAGGCTTACAAACCTTTCAGGAAATAATCGGTCGTTATTTTTACCAAGGCTTTCAGCCGATCAATTCATTGATCTTCAGGAACTAAGTTTTTTAAATGGGGAAAATGCCTTCTCCATTATAAAAGCATTGATTGCTGAAAAACAAAAATTGATTTGTCCGGTACTGGACGCTCGCATGGAGGCCGCTAATGAAGTCAGCAAGAAATTAAAAAAACTACAACGCACGGATCAATTTATTTTTGAAGAACGTGGATCAAAAGATTTGCACGTAGGCTGGCCGATCGTGCAAGGGAAATTCAATGATGGCACGTTAGTACGCTGCCCGCTCCTATTTTTTCCAGTTGTACTAAAAACTCGCAACAACCAATGGATTTTGGAGCCGCGAGAGGATGCCGGTATTACCTTTAACAAATCATTTTTGCTAGCCTTTGCTTATTACAACGGTGTAAAAGCCAATGAAGACTTACTGGAAGAAACGTTTGAGGAAATTGATCGTGAGAGCACAGCCTTTAAAACAGGGATCTACCAAATGCTGCAAAAGAGTGGACTTGAGATTCATTTCAATCCCGACAATTACCGCGATGAACTTACTCCGTTCGTTAATCTCAAAAAAGAAGAGTATTCAGAGGGATTGAAAAACGGAGAGTTAAAACTCTACCCCAAAGCTGTTTTAGGAATTTTTCCTCAAGCCGGTTCTTATTTGGTTCCTGATTACATGCACTTGTTGGAGAAAGAAGAGATTCAGGATCTGGAAAATTTCTTTCAACAAAGATCCGTAGATGGTGGAGACACCAAAACAAATTTTCTAAACAAAGTAAAAGAAGAAAAAGTATATAGCGTCTTTCCACAAGACGTGTGGCAGGAGAATGCTTTTAAGGCAGTCAAACTTGGTCATTCAATGGTGGTACAAGGTCCACCTGGCACCGGCAAGTCACAACTCATAGCCAACCTGATTGGTGATGCCATTGCCTCAGGTAAAAGAGTGCTGGTAGTTTCCCAAAAACGAGCGGCATTGGATGTAGTGTACAATCGACTTAAATCGCATCAACTAAGCGATTACTTAGCCTTGGTTCATGATTTTAAGAATGACAGACGAGAAATTTATCAAAAGATGGCGCGTCAGATTGAGCGAGTCGATGAATACAAGTCACGAAACATTAGTTTAGATTCTATTCAATTGGAGCGAAAGTTTTTACAAATAAGTCATCGTATTGATCATATCTCCGAAGAGTTAGAATCTTTCAAACACGCACTCTTTAACACGAGTGAATGTGGTACTACCATTAAGCAACTTTATTTACAATCAGATCCTGCAGAAGAAATAATAAACCTAAAACAAGAGTTTCAACATTTTAAGTTCGATACGATTCAGGACTTTACGCGCAAGCTCACCAGCTATGCACATTATGCAGTTACTTTTAAACGAACAGATTATCCCTGGAAAGATCGAAAATCATTTAGCGGTTACTCAGCTACAGACCAGCCCCAAATCAAAAAAGCTATACAGGATGTAACCAATTTCTTTTCTTCTTTATCCGAATCATTAATAAAACATTTCAACACTCGCCTTGATTGGGAACAATATGAAGCACTAACGGAATGCGAGGATGAACTAAAGGAAATCAAATCACTGCTCGATCACGAAGATTCCTATTTCTATTTTCAAAATATGATGGTAGAAACGGATGAAGAAACCAGCGCGTTGTGGCTCTCAAATGTGGAGAAGAACTTGATGAGTTGTTATGCGGAAGATGGCCCTGAAATGTTCATTCCATCCGCTCAATTAGGAAGTTTGCAAAAAGCATTGTATCGAAGTATGAAGGCTCGAAAGAGCCTATTTGGCTTGGTGCGTTGGGAATTGTTTTCGAAAGACAAGTACTTGATAAAGCGTATGCTCGTCTCGAATAATTTGGAAAGTAGCAAGCAAGGCTTTAAAACGTTAGAGCGAAGACTTGATAACCGATTAAATCTCGAACATAATCTTTCAAAACTAAAAGCAAAGCTCTGGCTCAAGCGCGTGCCCGAGACACTTAGCAAGAAAGAATTTATTCAATGGTTTGCTGATCAACATTTTGCTATTGAGGCTAAATTAAACTTCAATAGCATTCGCGGAATAAAAAATATCATTGATCCTACAGGGCTTGCCTTACCTGATTTCATTAACAAGATCGATATTCTTTTCAAGCTGATTTTTGATTTACCGGGTTTAAAAAACACATGGTTGCATTATCTGACCTCCTCTCAGATCAATTCGATTACACAACAGGCTGGCTTTGCACAAAGATTAAATGAGAGTTTGAGAGAAGACTTTGATGCACTCTGTGAATTCGATCGGTTAACCGAAAGTTTTTCGTCTGATGAACGTTCCATCATCGATAAACTTCATGATCAGGAAAAAAACTGGAATGAATACACACTAAAGAATCTCTTCATTAATAGTTTAAGTCTGGCATGGATCGATCATCTGGAAGCCAAAAGTCCGGAGCTACGCATGATTTCTTCGGGTAAGATGACGCTCCTTGAAAATGAACTTCGGGACTTGTTGAACGACAAACACAGCATTAGTGAGGAGATTATTTTATTGCGCGCGCGCGAAAAAGTAATTGACGAGTTGAGCTTCAATCGCCTCAACAATCAAGTCACCTACCGCGATTTACTCCATCAGGTAAAAAAGAAGAAAAAAATATGGCCTATTCGAAAGCTTGTATCTGAATTTAATGAGGAAATTTTTAAACTCGTTCCGTGTTGGTTGGCATCACCCGAATCGGTATCGGCAATTTTTCCAATGACAGAACTTTTTGATCTGGTCATTTTTGATGAAGCTTCACAATGTTTTGCCGAGCGCGGCATTCCTGCGCTCTATCGCGGAAAGCAATCGGTAATTGCAGGTGATGCCATGCAATTAAAACCGGGCGACTTCTATCAATCGCGCTGGCAAGAAGAAGATGAAACTCATCCAGATGCAGAAATTGATTCATTACTTGAACTTAGCGGTCGATACTTACTGAATGTTCAATTGCAAGGACATTATAGAAGCAAGTCCCTTGAGTTAATTGATTTTTCCAACCGGCATTTCTATGGTGGTAATTTGCAACTGCTGCCCGACATGAAGGAAATGAACAATGACGAACCCTGTCTGCTATACGAAAAAATTGAAGGTAGTTGGGAGAACAATACTAACCCCGAAGAAGCTCAGCATATCGCAAGTCTCGTTACTGAATTAATAAAAGAAAATCCCGCCAAGGAAATTGGTGTTGTTACGTTCAATGCACCCCAGCAATATTTGGTAATGGATGCTCTTGAAAAAGCCCTGGGTACAATTCCAGAAAGCATTTTTGTTAAGAACATTGAAAATGTGCAAGGTGATGAACGTGATATCATCATCTTTTCCGTGGGCTATGCACCAGATAAAAACGGAAAAGTTTCAGCACACTTTGGTAGTTTAAATTTAGCCGGTGGAGAAAATAGATTGAATGTGGCCGTAAGTCGGGCTCGTGAAAAAATAATTCTGGTCACCAGCATTATGCCCGATCAGTTACATGTGGATGATACATTGCACAACGGTCCTAAACTTTTGAAAAGTTACTTGCAGTTTGTGTTAGATGTTTCAAAAGGACAATATGAGCCTTTTAAACAAGTATCAACCACTAAGAAATTTACGGGTAAACTGAAGGAAGAAATTAAAGAGTGGGCTAGCGGCAAATGGGCTGAGTACCGGGTAGAAGAGAACAGACTCCCATTCTATGATCTTACAGTTCGACTTAATAATAGAACCATTGGCGCTATTCTTACCGATGATACCTATTACAATCAAAGCCTGAGCGCGAAAGCAGACCATGCTTTAACTCCACATTTACTGGAGTTAAAGCATTGGCCTTTCCTTCGGGTATATAGCCGCAACTTTTGGCAGGACCCAGATAAGTTTTTTAATGAGATCAGTAAATTCATGAATCGATAAACGATCCATTACTGAACATTAATAACAAATTCAATATCAAGATCGGTTTCACCATCGCTTGAGGTTGAAGTTTGAGATTTCAAATCAGGTTGGTGCTTTAACAATATCCGAAATTTTCCTGAGGCCGCATTCACACTTGAACTCCAGTTTGTGCTAAGTCCAATAGGCAAGCCATTTTCATCTGAGTCATTATAATTTATTCCATCACCGCGATTGTCAATATTTCCGTTTCCAGTTGGATTAAAAAATACATTGTTCGTCCAACCAAAAAAGAAAAGATGCTCCGCTCCTTCTTCTTCCACCTCAGCAGAGATATCATACGCTGGGTCGGTGGGTGATGCCAACTCATTAATTAATGTGAGGGTTAGCGTGTAGTCAGTATCAGCTATTAGATTAATGGCGCCATCAACTGCTATATCCTGCACACCATCTCCATCAGGATCTGTAGCGGAAGCTTCAACCACGGTGCCACCACCAATAGGGGTAAATGTTAACGTTGCTTTAGTGATCAACTCGGGTGTATCTTCCTTTTTAGGATCATTACTGTTGCATCCCGACAGAAATCCAATTGAAATTAAGGTGATTGAAATAGTTATTATTTTAAATATGTTTTTATAATTTTTCATGACTCGATAATTAATAGTTAAAAGATACATTTAAGTGAAAAAATAAAATTGCGGCCTACATCGTCTGCATAGTATCTGAATCGGTTTGTGTATTCCCGATAGGATTGATTTAATGCATTTTCAGCCGCAATGCGGAAATCATACTGAACGCGATCACGTTTTAGTGAAGCACCCACCGCCAGGTTTAACAACCCATACCCAGTTAGGGGCAGCCATAAAATCGAAATTAGAGTTATCAGTGGCAAAAATATCCACATCCTGTTCCTCCGCTTCAATTATCTGGCGCACCGTAATAACACGGGGTGCACGATACTGCTTTGCAATATATTTTAGCTTTGATTCAACATAAAAGTTTTTAAATACTGAAACTTCAGGTCGATCATATCGTACAGCAAGCTCATAACGATTGGACGGAATAAAAACGAGATAGTCATCATTGCGCACATCACTCGCTCTAAGCAACGATACTTTTGGCAACACCTTTAAATACCTTGATACATGCCAAGTACCGGTAACATCTACCCCTGTAAAAAGTGCATCGGTTTGGGTGTAGCGGTAGTATGGATAAACTCCACGTACATTTTTGGTAATCCCCTCGGGCCGCAAATAAATATAGTTGAAGATATAGTTCATGTAAGGACTCACTTCAACAGCAAACCGTTGCCAACTGCGAGTATAAGTAGCAACAAACTTTACCGCCTGCTCAGTTTTAAAGTTTACATCCTTAATGTTCATCACTTCATTAGTACTATCATTTAGTAACAAACCATATTCAATGGCTGCTGCACTCTGATGTGTACCCACACTATACAACTCTGCAACGTGAGGTGGCCTCCACGCACTGCTTAGGTTTAGATTCAACGTTTGATTTTCCGGCAAAGTAACTGTTGCCCCTGCGCTCGCGCTAATGTTGTTGAAACTAAACGAACTTGCATAGCGTGTGTTTTTATAGTCAAACCCTTTTACATCATAGTACCGGTAATCATAGCGTGTTCCCAAATCAATTGTCCACTGATTCAGAAATAATTTTGTTACCGCGAAAACTCCACCAGATAGATCTACAAAGTTTGGAATGAAAGGCAATCGTTGCGTTCCGAAGATATTCTGATTATTCTGATACATGCCGCTTACACCAACAGAAATCGTTCGTTTATCTGAATGCAGTGTTTCCCATTCTGCATCCAGCGTATGCGTATTTAATTTTAAATCAATAGCTGGAATTTTTGCCAAGTCACCCTTTCGAATATCAAACTCCTTTCGATTGTTGTTTTGAAACCCATACTGAAGTTTCCACTCCCCGTGTTTGGTCAGCACGTGTCCGTTGATCTTTAAAAGATTATGACTTACGTTCTGCCGGGGTTCACCAATCTGATACGAGAAATTTGATGTATATAAAGGCTCTTCTCGTTCCATCGCATTGGCCAGGTCTTCCAGACTACTAATAGCTGTACCTTTTAAAACTCCAAGTTCAGTTTGGAAATGACTAAAGAAAATATCGAAGCCCGCATGCTCTTTATGATAGCCCGTTGAAGCAGAAAAATTTAATTCCTTAATTCCTGTATTGGTCAGCGAATAATCAGGCGTATGAAAATCTCCGCTGCGTTTACCCGTGCCTTGCACACGCCAGCCCCAGCCATCATGGTTTTTAATTCCACCTTCCAGCATTCCTGAAACAGTTCCTGATTGGCCATTGCTTTGCGCGATCGCATTAAACGTGCCGCCCAATTCAGCTTTGCGCGGAAGCTCAGGTGGATTCACCACAATTACTCCGCCCAACGCATCGGTTCCATATTTGATGGCCGAGGCATCCTTAATCACAATAATGTTGGAGGCAATGAATGGATCAATCTCCGGTGCATGTTCGGCTCCCCATTGTTGTCCTTCCTGTCGGATGCCATAATTCAAAATCAACACCCGCTGACTATGCACCCCGTGAATTACCGGTTTAAAAATCCCAGGTCCGGTTTGAATGCTGCTCACCCCGGCTACTTCTTTCAACGACTCACCTAAACTTTTGCCTGCAACTTCCTCCAACTGCTTTTCGCTGAGCTGTGTAAAGTTGTTTGCATATTCAGTATGAGCCGCATCGTGGTGAGCATTTACTACCACCTCACTGAGCTCCTTCACATCTTCTTTTAAAACTACAACCCGATTGACTTTGTCATTGATTTGAAGATCAAACTCTTCATCCTGATAGCCGAGGTATTGCACGCGCACTTTATAGTTTCCAGGACATAGATTTTCAAATTTGAAATTGCCTGAAAGATCTACTACCTGACCAAGGTTTTGTGGCAACAGTAAGACAGTAGCCCCAATCACAGGTTGCTTTATTTCATCCAACACCTGACCGGTGAAAATACTTTTGCATGTGCTCTGTGAGTTACCTTCCAGATAACTGCCTAGGGTCAACAATAATATAATTGCTTTATTTAAATGCATTCATAAATAAATTAAGAAACACTGACAGTAACACTGCCAGTAAAAATGATTATCTAATAAGATTGCAATTAAGCTGCTGGAGGCGCTCGGGCGGGAAGATTGGTATCGACTGAAGAAAGGTGATGAGTAATTAACAGACCCGTAATATCAACTTCGGTTTGAATGAACTCACAGGTTGAATCTGAAATGATAATCTGATCAATGTGAGACAGTGCATGACATAAATTGCACTTCTCTATTTTGCTAATGTGTGATTTATGTTTGCACCCGTCTTCCTTTTGCTGATGGAAAATGGCGCGGTGGCAAGAATCTTTCTCCTGATCGACCGTATGAACAACTATTACTTCCTGATTGTGAAAAAGTTTATGAAGTGTCTCGCCAGGAGAGTTGCCAATAATATAGGCTGCAGCCAATAAAACCATCGCAAACACTTTTGCTAGGTTCCTGAAATAAGTCTTTACTATTTTTTTAAAAGAACTCATTAATGGCTGTTAATGTAGGTAAAGGTCTGACAATTTTTTTACAAATACCGCTTCTTCCAAAATAAAGTTCCCGTGTTCCAAATCAGAGTAAAAGTTGTCAGGTTATTGATCGGCAAAACTAATTTCTTTAAGATCGAATTCCTGTTTGATGCCATCGAAAGAAACAACCAGTCTTCCGCGGTGATCAACGCCTTCAATCATTCCTTGCTTTTCAATATCGTAAACTTTAAATAAATGTTGCTCACCAATTCTATATAAACGCTGTAAATAATCATCCGATAGTTTTTCGAATTTTCCATCACGCAGTTGCAGATAGCGAACTTCAATGCAATGCAGCAAGTCATTTAATTCAGCCTGCAAATCAAAATCCAAACCTGTTTCATTCTTTAGCGAAGTTCCCTTATTTCCTGTAAACTCAATTTGATTAACATTAAACCCTACCCCTACCACCGAAGTTTGAATACGCTCAACTGAAATTGAATTTTCGATCAGAATTCCGCACGTCTTTTTACTCTTAATAAGCACATCATTGGGCCATTTTATTTTCACTCCATTTGCCTTGCTACTCGCGTAATCGGCCACAGCCAACGAAACCACCTGGGTAAGCCTAAACTGCTGATCGGGTTTTAAAAAAGTGGGTTTTAGAATCAGTGAAAACGTAAGATTTTTTCCCGGTTCCGAAATCCATTGATTCCCGCGTTGCCCGCGCCCACCAAATTGGTTGCTGGTAATTATAAGGGTGCCTTCCACCACAGAACCACGTTGGCTAAGTTCTACTGCTAGGGTGTTTGTTGAATGACATTCTGGCACATAAACAAGCTTCTTTCCCACGAAAAGGGTGCTGGCAGGGATTTTATACAAGGTATTTTAGTTAGCTTTGCAGATTATTCTAATTCAAAAATCGAAGATAGTTAATGGCTAAAAGAAAGAAAGGGATTGATTCTGAAAAACTGAGCGATGCCATTATAAAAGGAATGCAAGAGAAGAAAGCCACAGACATTGTTTTGTTGGATTTAAGGAAGATAAAAAATGCGGTTGCCGATTTTTTTGTGATCTGTTCTGGTAATTCTGATAAACAACTTGAGGCCATTAGCGACTCTATTGACGAAGAAGTTTACAAAGCCTTAAAAGAAAAGCCCTGGCATATGGAGGGCAAAAACAATAAAGAGTGGATGATTCTCGACTATATCAATGTAGTGTCGCACGTATTCCGAAAAGACAACACGCGGCGTTCACGCGCACGATGACATTGTCTTGATCGACGCTCAACTCCACCGTCGCCTCGTGGCGCGGCTGAGCATTAGCAGATGCCGCCAGTCAATGACGCATAGCGATAACCTCGAAAAATGGATGATGAAGTTGCAGACGCAAACATGCATCAAACAAAATCAAACGATAAAAAATGTGCTGCAAAAAAATGGACTGCCAAGTGAAAGGTAAAACCAGTAGTGCAAATGTTTCGCAGCCATGATGCAAGAAACAAACTACTTAAAACGAGGCGGCATTGTAACGGCTAAAAAAATTTGTGTGGGAATTTCGCTAACGGGCAGCGCGGCGACATCCCTTGCCATGCGTAATCTAGCCATAAAAACGCGTTCGAAAAACTAGCGCGCAGACGCATTTTTACGGCATCATCGAGGTCTGCACGCAATCAACATTTTGTATCCTGATGGACAACTCCCTATCCCTAGTTTTAATTTTGTCGCCTCCGCCGTGTTCGTGGTGGTGCTGTGCCGTTTGCTACATTTACCCGCCATGTTGGGCTATATATTAGCGTGGGCATCGTCATCGGCCCACACGCGCTGGCGTGGTTGCCGAACTCGGCAGGCACACAACATTTAGCCGAATTTGGCGTGGTATTTTTGATGTTTAGCATCGGCTTGGAATTTAGCTTGAGCCGCTTGCGCGCCATGAAGCGCACGGTGTTTG
>CAWBCB010000007.1:0-3921 GCA_963787095.1 uncultured Cytophagales bacterium
AAAGAGTTGTAATGATTTCTTCAGCTATTCCATCCCCAAGATATTCCTGATCCTTTTCCGGGCTCATGTCTACAAATGGAAGAACGGCTATGGATTTATCTATACTTTCAACTTTATCATTTTGTGACGAGAAATTTTTAAGAGCTAAAGTGGCAACAACTATAAGAACAATTAGAAGGGCTCCCGCAAAAACATTTCGTTTAACAGTACTTTTCTTGTTTAGCTTCCCTTCTATGTTTTTTCTTTGTGGTATAAAGAGACCGTCATTCGTCAGAGCAAAAATTTCCATGGGTTTGCCTACGTTCTTTAAATCGAAAAACCCAAGGGAAGTAGTGGAAATGGAAATGTTATTTTTTATTTTATCATGGATTTCTCCCGAGATAAGAATTGTATTTTCCTGTCCTAGTGATTGAACCCTTGACGCCACATTCACTCCGTCACCCAATGCTTTGGAATCTTCAAAAAAAACTTCTCCTACATGTAGACCAATGCGTAATGGAACAACCGGTTCATTTTTTAATTCTTTTTGTACTTCAAGGGAACAATAGATCGCATCGGTGGCGCTGGAAAAAATACAGAGGGTTCCATCGCCATAATAATTTAAAACTTTTCCTTTGTATTGATTGACTAGTCTTTCAAGTGTGGTGTTATAATGCTTGATTATCGTCACTGCCTTTTTCTCGTCAGTCTGCATCATATGCGTGTACCCAACAATATCGGAAAACATGATGGCAGCGAGTTGACGGGATTGAGACATTGGTGTTATTTAACGGATGTCATTTGTTTTATGAAACGGCTTGCAAACCGCTTAAATCAAATTTAACCTTATTATCATCCATAAGAAATCTAACATTCAATGAAAATTTTAATATTGCGACCTCTAATTAAGAAAATATGAAAAAGCTGGTTTTGGTAGTGATTTGTGCTCTGGTGTTAACGAATGGATTTGGGTGGGGAGTTACCGGCCATCGGGCTACAGGCCTCATTGCCGAACGGTATTTGACGGCCAAGGCTAAGAAACGAATTCAACAAATTTTAAAAGGTGAATCATTAGCCATGGCTAGCACCTGGATGGACGAAATCCGGTCTGACTCTACTTATAACTATACTGCTGATTGGCATTGGACAACCATCCCTGATGGGGGTCGCTACGAAGATGTGGAAAGCAATCCTGATGGAAAAGTCATTATGATGATCGAAAAGTTTACCAAAGAGCTTAAGGCTGGAAAACTAACAGTCAAACAAGAAGAAGAATATTTAAAGATGCTGATTCACATGGTAGGTGATATGCACCAGCCATTGCACGTGGGCAGGCCAGGTGACAGGGGTGGGAATGATATTAAGGTAAAATGGTTTAGGGCTGAATCAAATTTGCATCGAGTATGGGACAGTGAAATGATTGATGATACGCGGCTTAGCTACACTGAGCTGGCACAATCTCTTGCCAACCCTTCAAAAGAAGAAGTTCAAAAATGGCAGAACGCTAGTGTGCGTGAATGGGCATTAGAATCAGTGAGTTGCAGGCCACAGGTGTATGATATCGGAAATTCGAACTTGAGCTATCAGTATTCATATAAATACTTGTCGTTAGCAAAAACGCGCGTGTTGCAAGCGGGAGTGAGGTTGGCTGGATTGCTCAATCAGATTTACGGTTAGATTGTACGCAAGGGCGCAGGCTTAGCAAAGTTAATTTTACTTATGCTTGGCGATCTTAGCGACTTTGCGTGAATGTTTTCCGCCACCACCATTGAAAAACAATCAATCCCCAAATGCGAGCATGAACGTCTTGTGGGTTTGAAGACATCAACTGAAGTTTAAGTTTTTCTATTTGAGAATATTCGAAAATCCCTTGCTCGCTAATCGTTTTTTCTGAAAGCAAATCATCCATGATCAAGGATTTCAATTCGGTGCGAAACCATTTTAGCAAAGGAACTTCGAAGCCTTTCTTTGGTCGGTTATAAAGTTCTTGTGGCAGCACATCACGAAAAGCGTCTTGTAAAATTCGTTTGCGGATGGAACGATTTATTTTAAAATCATCTGGTAAACTGAAAATAAAATCTACCACACGATAGTCAAGAAACGGAACGCGTACCTCCAGACTATTTGCCATGCTCATCAGGTCAACCTTCGTGAGCATGTCATTGGGGAGCACTAAATTCATGTCGGTTAACAGAATTTCTTGTATCGATTCCTCTGATGAAATATATTTTAATTGTTCCTGCTTTCTTTTAGCAAACTCCTGCCGATCTAATTTTTGTTTACTTGACTCAGATAATAATGAATAGGCCTCCGGCTCTTTAGCAAAACCAGCCCATTGCCAATAGCGTTCTTTGCTATCGAGTTTCATTCCTTCAGCAAATCGAATAGCCTGCCTGATTTTATTGCCGAATGAATTGTTTCTGGATTGGGGAAGGGTTTTTAAAACAGAAGCTAATGAACCAATCAAGTTTTCTTGCCAACCTTTATTAATAATGCGATGAAAGGCAGCATGTTTATTATAACCGGCAAGTAGTTCATCGGCACCATCGCCTGACAAGGCAACGGTAGCATGCTTTCTGGTTTCTTTGCTAAGAATATACACATTTAAGGCTGATGAATCTGCAAAGGGTTCATCGAGGCAATCGAGTACATCGTTTACATGCGCCAATAAATCATTATTGGTTAATGAGAAAACTGTGTGATTGGTTTTGAAATGTTTAGCAACCAGGTTGGCATACGTTGTTTCATCAAAAAACTTTTCATCGCGAAAGCCGATGGAAAAGGTGTGAAGATCAGGTTTGTGTTTTGATGCCAATGCCGTTATAACGGAAGAATCGATACCACCGCTAAGAAATGCTCCAAGGGGCACATCTGCAATCAACCTGCGTTGAACGGAATCTTCCAGTAACGCTTTTAATTTTTCTTTTGCCTGATCATAATTGATAGTGTCGGCCTTACCCTTAGAAATTGGAATTGTGTAATAACAATGTGTTTCTATCTTTTTATAACTGACTTTTAAATAGTGACCTGGCATTAATTTTTTAACCGAACCGAAAATAGTAGCAGGAGCAGGTATGTAATTTAATTGCAGATAAGCAAAGAGTGAGGCATGATCAATTTCTTTATCAATTCCGTACTCAATAATGGCTTTCATTTCAGAACCAAATAGAAACTTATCCTCATCAAAAAGATAAAGCAACGGTTTAATGCCGTACCGGTCACGAGCTACAAAAAAGGTTTGCTCCTGCTTGTCGTAAATGCAAAAGGAAAAAAATCCATTTAGTTTTTGAAGACATTCTTCTTTTTCGCGAATGTAAAGATTGAGTAGTACTTCGGTATCCGAAGAAGATTTAAAAACAACACCTTGGTTTTCAAGTTCTTTTTTTAATTCCTGATAATTGAAAATCTCGCCATTGAAAACGATTCCATATCGTTTGCTGACATCCCACATAGGTTGATTGCCATCAGCGCTTGTATCAATAATGGAAAGCCTGCGGTGACCAAGTCCCACAAATTCATCAATGTAAACATCATGAACGTCTGGACCTCTTTTTTGTAAGGCTACGGTGGCGGTGGTAACATGAATCATGTTAAACTTACCAACCAGGTTAAATGCAAATATTCCGGTAATGCCGCACATTATTTAGCAACGTAGAGTTGAGTTCTTAAATGAAAGAATATTACTTTACCTCTAGAGTGGCTTGATCATAATATTTTTAAACCAGACTTCACTTCCGTGATCTTGCAGCACAAGGTAGCCTTTGGCGGCTGTCCCGTAGCTGGCGGTTTCACCCCATTTGCTTGTCTTTTTTAAGTCTTGCCATTCAGGCGAATTCAATTCGTACTCGAATAGTTTATGCCCATTTAACCAATGCTCTACATGATTTTGATTAACAATTAAGCGTGAATGATTCCATTCGCCTTGAGGATTTAGTTTTGTCT
>CAWBCB010000008.1:0-38217 GCA_963787095.1 uncultured Cytophagales bacterium
TAGGTTTCGTTTAATGCTTCATTTAGAAGCGAATGACTACCGTCAGCCGTAATTATAACTTTAATCTCGTTCAAATCTGCATTAAGTCACCTTAAAATATGAAGTAATATACAAGCGAAATACTATCTTTAAAATAGCATGATTTTCTTCATGGTAAGAATTTAATCGAATTGCATTTTCTATGGATTTATCATTGCCCTTAATAGATGTTAGTATATGAAGATTGCCCTTCCTGAAAATAGACACCTAATAATTCTTCAGTATATTTTGTTTGTTTCCTTAATCCTTTATTTCGGAAGTTCTCTATTTATTCCCCTTTCTTTTGCGATACTAATTAGTTGTATACTCTATCCTTTTTGCATTTTACTTGAAAGGCACAAATTTGGCCGAATGAGTGCCGTTTTGGTAAGTGTCACCTTGTTAACAGTGCTTATTGGTTTGCTGGTATTTTTACTGATCAATCAACTGCTAAGTTTTTTTCAGGAATTGCCCGAATTAAAATTAAAAGCTGCTGGCGCAGCAGAAGAAATCAGCGGATGGTTAAGTAACAATTTTAACATCAAACGTGATAAGCAACTTCAATGGCTAAACAAAATAATTAATGACTCCGGTGGTAACACAATGTCCATCATTAGCAATACGATATCTGCGTCTGCCGTAGGCGCAGTAGTTGCAATTCTCATCCCTATCTATGTGGTATTGATATTATACTATCGGCAAAAATGGATAGATGTACTATATCGGTTGTTTCCAAACGAAGGGCGCGAACGGGTAAGGCTAATTGTGAAATTGAGTATTCAGTCTTACCATAATTTTATCAAAGGAATGGCTGTCGTTTATATCATAGTCGGTATTCTTAATAGCACCGGCCTGTTTTTATTAGGAATTCCTCACGCCTTTCTATTTGGGTTCATCGCAGCGGTGCTTACATTTATACCTTATGTAGGCATTCTGGTGGGCGCGTTGCTTCCCATTTCTATGGCATGGATTACCTATAATTCCATTTGGTATCCTCTTGGGGTAATCGGGATTTTTGCTTTTGTTCAATATTTGGAAGCCAACTTGATTTTTCCTCTGGCTGTGAGCAGCCGTTTGAAAATAAATGCACTCGTAACCATTATTGCCATTTTCGCAGGAGCCATTATTTGGGGCGTTTCAGGAATGATTTTGTTTATCCCTTTCTTAGGAATTCTTAAACTTATTGCTGACCGCACGCCATCGCTTAAAACGCTTTCTATAGTATTAGGAGACAAAAAAGATTGACTAATCCTTTTTGATTAAAGCCACCGCCATTGCATTTACTCCTTCTTCCCGGCCCACATAACCAAGCCGCTCAGCTGTTGTTGCTTTAATGGAAATATCATCTTCTTCAATATCCATAAGTGGAGCTAATACTCTTTTCATTTCCGGGATGTGTGGATTTACTTTCGGGTGCTCCAACGTTAATGTACAATCCACATTTTCAATCGTCCATCCTTTTTCGGCAAGCATGCGCGTAACATCCTTCAAAAAATATTTACTGTCCTTGCCTGCCCATTGGGGGTCCTTATTGGAATAATGAAAACCAATGTCCCTGAGATTAGCTGCCCCTAAAAGCGCATCGCAAATGGCATGAATGAGTACATCAGCATCAGAATGACCTATGGCTCCCTTGGCTGCTTCGAGTTTAATTCCGCCCAAATAGAAATCACGCCCAGTTTCTAACTGATGCACATCAAAGCCAAGCCCCACACGAATTTTCATATCTTTACTTTTTCCAAAATTAGTCGGATTCGGTCAGATCACCTTATTGAGTTAATATTTAATAGAATCTATAGCCAATGGGTCTCTTTCAAAATTTATTGGTAGATGAGGGAAGTATTTCTTCACGGGCAGAATTTAAATATGCTATGCTACGAGGGCAATTTGCCTGCATTATCTGCGCTGTGGCTATTTTCTATTCCATTCTGGATACATTTAATGGCGTTTCTGTTTTTATACCTTGGTACTCTATTCTGGCCGGCCTTTCCATTGTTTCACTTTTATTGAATAGAAATAAATTTTATCTCGCAGCTACTATCCTTCAGCTGGCACTACTCAACACGTTAATTTACCTTTTTGCCGATGTCGACCATCCGTATGGCGGAGTCTTTTTCTTTTTCATGACTTGTTCCATCACTGCACTTATATTACTCAGCAACTACAACCGAATACTCAGTATCCTATTTGCCATGCTACCTATTCTATTGGGTTTTCTGGCATTCAATTTTGATTCCAACATAATTCCAACCCCTACTTACGAAGATGGCATGGTGCGAATTAATTTCGTTGTCAATCTCACCATCGGAATTTTATCCAATGTGTTTGTGGTTTACTTCTTAATTAATCGCAATACAGAAGCTGAAGAATCGCTGCGAAATAACGAACAACGATTACTTAAAACTTCGGCAGAACTTAAGATAAGTGAAGAACGATTTGCAATGGCCTTACAAGGGACACGAGCCGGCATTTATGAATGGACACTTAAAAACAATAGCGTTTATGTGAGTTCGCATTGGAAAAAACTTTTGGGATTTGGGGAACATGAATTAAATGATCTGACCCTCGAAAAATTTCTGTCTTTTGTCCATCCCGATGATGCGAGCCGAACTTCACACGCTATTGAAGCGCATCTTAAGGATCACCAGCCGTATCAAAATGAATTGCGGATTAGAACCAAGAATGGAATTTACAAATGGTTTCAGGATAGTGGTGTATCCAAACAAGATGAGCAAGGAAACACTGCTGTTGTTATTGGTTCTGTCATTGATATTGATGAACGAAAAAGTGCAGAGAAAGAGTTAGCCCTTAGAAATACTCAATTAGCCAAAACCAATGAAGAACTAGATCGATTTGTTTATAGTGCTTCCCATGATATGCGTGCTCCTCTTAGCTCTTTATTAGGATTAATTCATCTTTCCGAAAAAACTGATAGGCCTGAAGAAATAGGAACATTGTTGCAAATGATGAAAGAGCGAATTAAAACAATGGAAGGATTTATTAAAGAAGTGACCGACTACTCGCGCAATACCCGACTTGATCTGAATTCAACTGAAATATTATTACATGATCTTGTGCATGGAGTAATTCAAAATCTGGCTTACCCCGTTGTTAATAAAAAAGTCAGGATTGAAATTGCCATAGCTAAAGATTTGATGATTAAAACAGACGTAAGCAGACTAAAAGTTATTATTAATAATCTACTGTCAAATGCATATAAGTATCATCTCTTTGACAACCCTGGCCCATTCATTAAAATTTCAGCAAAAAAAAATACAGAAGATGTAATGATAATGGTGACTGACAATGGGCAAGGAATCGCGCCAGAACATCATTTACGGATTTTTGACATGTTCTACCGCGCATCCGAATCTTCCGAAGGCTCTGGACTAGGCTTGTACATAGTAAAGGAAACACTTGATAAATTAAATGGAAGTATTAGTGTGAGATCGGTACTGGGAGAGGGTACTGAGTTTACGGTTACACTTCCTAAAGAATTATAGTGCTGTTTCTTTTTTGGTTTTGGAATGATAATAAAGGACACTTGAATTTCCCTCTTTAAAAATCTCACTTCCTACACGAACAATATCTTCTGCTGAAACTGACTCAATCAAATCACCTTCTCGGTTAATTAAATTGGCATCACCCGAGAGTGCTGCAAAGGCTAAATTCATTGCGCGATTCATTACCTCCACTTTTTCAAACTCTTGCGTAGTCTGTGCTTGATTTTTTACTTTTTGTAATTCATCAGGATCAGGTCCTTGTTTGATTAATGATTCAACTACAGCATCTACTTCGTGTTCAGCATCTTCGAGGCTTATCCCCTCTTTCACCCTACCACTCACAATCATCATACCCGGATCAACCGATCCCATGGTAAAAGATGATATAGACGTAAACACTTCCTTCTCTTTAACCAATCTATTATACAATCTGCTAGAATGCCCCCGGCTAAGTATATCACTTGTTAATTCAGCTGCATAAAAATCAGGATCAAATCGCCCCGGCATATGAAAGGCTTTATACAATGCACTGGCTGGAACATTTTCCTGCACAGAAAGTATTCGCTTCGCCTGTTGAATTGGCTCACTAGGCAGTGCTCTTTCCTTTCGTTTTCCAGAAGGAATTGGGGCAAACCATTTTTCTGAAAGTTTCTTTACCTGATCAAGGGTTACATTTCCAGCCACTACCAAAATCGCATTGCTCGGAATGTAGTTTGTGAAAAAAAAATCCTTTACATCTTGCAAGGTTGCGTTTTCAATATGACTGATTTCTTTACCAATTGTTGCCCATTGATAAGGATGAACAGTATAAGCCAGTGGCCGAAGTTTTAACCACACATCACCATAGGGTTGATTTAAATAACGCTGTTTAAACTCCTCAATAACAACCTTCCGTTGCACGTCAAGAACTTTTGGGTCGAACGATAGACTAAGCATGCGATCACTCTCCAACCAAAAGCCTGTCTCTAAATTGGCAGCGGGTACGGTTAGGTAATAATTAGTAATGTCAGTATTGGTGAATGCATTATTCTCGCCACCTACAAGCTGCAAGGGCTCATCATAAGAAGGAACATTAACAGATCCTCCAAACATTAAGTGTTCAAACAGATGCGCAAACCCTGTTTTATCCGGGTGTTCGTCACGCGAGCCTACATCATATAAAATATTCATTACCGCTATTTTTACGGTGGGGTCTTCATGCACAAAAACCCGCAGGCCGTTGTTTAGGGTAAATGATGAAAATGAAATCATTGATTAGAAATTTTTTAAAATAAATATGTTGGGCAAAGCATGCGCAAGATAGGCTAGCGGTTAATTTTTATCTATATTTTCGCACTGCAGTTATTTTTTATTTATGTCGGTAGAGATTATTCTTATCATTCTTAGTTCACTGGTCGTTTTTAGCTATCTGTTCGACTTGGTTGCTCGGCAGTTTAAAATACCTTCGGTTATTCTGCTGTTGCTCAGTGGAATTGGACTTCATTATCTTTCAGATCTTTTCGCGCTTCCTAAAATCAATTTTGGCCCAATTCTTCCTTTGGTGGGAACCATTGGACTAATTTTAATTGTGTTGGAGGGTGCACTAGAATTAAAGCTTGAAAAAAACAATTTGGGTCTTGTTAGAAGATCTTTAAGTTCTGCCTTTTTTATCCTCATTCTCACCAGTGTTTCCCTGGCGTTGCTTTATTATTTCATCACCGGTCAGGATTTTAGAACGATTTTTATAAACGCCATCCCATTGGGTGTTATTAGTTCTGCTATTGCTATTCCTTCGGCTGGAGTACTATCTACCGAACGCAAGGATTTTATCATTTATGAATCTTCTCTATCTGATATTTTTGGCGTTATTCTTTTTAATTTCATGATTTCAAACCAAACTGTTAATGCCAACTCATTTCTACGATTGGGATGGCAAACTGTTTTAATTCTAGTGCTGTCCTTGGTCTTTTGCCTGGCACTTTTATACCTCTTGAAAAGAATTACACATCATTTGAAATTCTTTTTGATTATTGCCATGCTGATTTTAATTTACGCAATTGGTAAACATTACCACCTGCCCACCTTAGTAATCGTACTGGCGTTTGGCCTTTTTCTTAACAATTTACATTGGATTCAACACCCCAATTTTCTGCGAATTTTTTCGTACGACAATTTTGCCAAGGATCTTACACAACTTACTCAGTTGAGTGGCGAGAGTGCTTTTATTGTCCGCACTTTTTTCTTTTTGATTTTTGGATTTACACTTAATGTCGACTCTCTGTTTAATCTTGAGGTACTGAGAAATGGATTGATTATCATTTTCATCATTTATCTGATACGCATTGTGTATCAAAAAATATTTGTTCGTGCCGCAACCATAGCAGAATATTTTCTTGCCCCGCGCGGCCTTATAAGCATTCTACTTTTCTTTAGCATTCCAGATGCATTAAGACTTAAAGGCCTTGGCGATGGATTATTATTCTTTGTCATTTTGGCTACTAGTATTATTATGACATTTGGCTTCTTCAGTCTTCCGAAAAAGAAATCCGTTGAAGCTCCCACACAAAATAATTCAGGTTCTCATTCTGCTTAATTGTTGTTGCCATCCCCTATGAAGTTTCAACGCAAAAAATATTCTGATCAAACACTTCGCTCATTATACGAAGCACTTTTACTGCCCAGGCTGATTGAGGAAAAAATGTTGATCCTGCTTCGTCAGAATAAAATCAGTAAATGGTTTAGTGGCATTGGTCAGGAAGCAATTTCGGTGGGAATTACCCAAGCCCTTGATAAGGACGAATACATCTTACCCATGCACCGCAACCTGGGTGTGTTTACGGGTAGAGAATTGCCTTTCACAAAACTGTTTGCCCAATGGCAAGGCACATTGATGGGCTACACAAAAGGGCGTGATCGATCATTTCACTTTGGCACAAACGAACATCATATTGTTGGTATGATTTCTCATTTGGGCCCACAAAATGGTGTGGCCGATGGAATTGCTCTTGCTTCTAAGTTAAAAGGCGAACAAAAAATTACGGTTGTTTTTAATGGCGATGGAGGAACCAGTCAAGGTGATTTTCATGAAGCGCTTAATGTTGCTGCCGTGTGGGATTTACCCGTCATCTTCGTAATTGAAAACAATGGCTACGGTCTATCAACACCCAGCAGCGAGCAGTTCAAATGCAAACAATTTATTGACAAAGCCATTGGCTACGGAATACAAGGTGTTCAGGTAGATGGCAACAATGTGTTGGAAGTATATGATACTGTGAAAACATTAGCTGCCAACATGCGCAAAAAACCTCAGCCTGTTTTGCTGGAGTGTATTACGTTTCGCATGCGTGGACATGAAGAGGCCTCAGGCACGAAATACGTTCCTAAAAAATTGATGGACGAGTGGGCCAAGAAAGATCCCGTTGATAATTATGAAAAGTTTTTGATCAACGAAGGAATAATCGATCAACCCCAACTAGATGCTATTCGAAAAAATATCAAGAAAGAAATTGAAAGCGGGTTAGAAGGTGCTTTTCAGGAAACATTACCCACACCCAATACTGAAATTGAATTCAATGACGTATATGCGCCTTTCATTCAAACCATCATCTCCCCCACCTCCTCTGGAGAGGGGTTGGGCCTGCCTGCCGTACCGTTCGGACAGGCAGGGGTGAGGTCATCAGAGCGAAGATTTATTGATGCGATCAGTGATGGGTTAAGACAAAGCATGGAACGCTTTCCAAATTTGGTTTTGATGGGTCAGGACATTGCCGATTATGGGGGCGTGTTTAAAATAACAGAAGGTTTTGTTGAAAAATTTGGGAAGGCACGAGTTCGAAATACACCCTTATGTGAAGCTGCTATCGTAGGCACTTCACTGGGGCTCTCTATAAAAGGAATGAAGGCAATGGTTGAAATGCAGTTTGCCGATTTTGTTACTGAAGGCTTTAATCAGATTGTAAATAATTTAGCAAAAACACACTGGCGTTGGGGCCAGCCAGCCGATGTAGTTATTCGTATGCCAACGGGAGCAGGCACGGCAGCAGGTCCTTTTCATAGTCAAAGTAATGAAGCCTGGTTTTTTCATACGCCCGGATTAAAAATTGTTTATCCCTCTAATCCGTATGATGCAAAGGGTTTGTTATGTGCCGCGTTGGAGGATCCAAATCCGTATTTATATTTTGAACACAAGGCATTGTATAGATCAATAAAAGATGAGATTCCTGACGACTACTATACGATTGAAATCGGGAAGGCAAATTTGGTTATGGAGGGTACTGATCTTTCAATAATCACGTATGGAATGGGGGTGCATTGGGCGAAAGAAATTTTAGCAAGCATGCCTGATGTGAGTGCCGATGTTCTCGATTTAAGAACACTTCTTCCGTGGGATAAAGAATCAGTACTTGAAACTGTGAAGAAAACCAATCGGGTTATAATCCTTCATGAAGATACATTAACAGGTGGAATTGGTGGTGAGATTGCCGCATGGATTAGTGAACATGCTTTTGAACATCTTGATGCCCCGGTAAAACGTGTTGCTAGTTTAGATACTGCCATCCCGTTTGCTGCTACCTTAGAAAATAATTTTCTGCCAAAGGGAAGAATAAAATCTGCCATTGAAGATCTGCTCAAGTACTAATCCATAATCATTTACTCAATCTTAAAAGAAACGGCTTATTGAGGCGTTTATAAGAAAGGCCTTTTTTCCTTATCTTGGCCTGTTTATAGCCTAAAGATCTTGATTTCAACCAGGAAAACCGTAAGCAAAACACGATCACGCCTCATTTTATGTTGTGCGCTGTTTGCATTTTTGTTTACTGCCTCCACATCATTCGCTCAAGATAGAAAGCCCGTCAACAACAAAAGGCAAATCAGAGAAACACGAGCTAAGTCTATTAAACGAAAGGAAAAAGCAACCACAAAAGATATTGCTGGCAAGCGACTTCGCACCCGTAATAAATCGTCCGCACAACGCGCTGTTTACTCAGCAACTTCTCCGTACAGGAACAAAAGAGGCTCTGGTGGCGATAAAGTGGGAACTCCCATAGGAGGTGGTAAAGGTCCAAGAATTCGATCACGCTCCGGAGAAGCTGCCCGAGCCAACGTGTATCCACAGAAAGGGCCTTTCGTGAATCACAATTCCAAAAAACCTGGTGGAGTGCGGTATGATAACAGAAGAGAAGTGGCTCGTGCTGCGCGATTAGGTACTACCCATCGTGAGCCACCCGGCAGAAAACAACGTGTAACACCACGCTCAAATTCACAAGCTTTTGTCACTCGGGGGAGAAGAAATGTGTATTGGGGCAAATACTCCAAAGGCGAAAAAGCAATTACAACTGATGTTGCCGGCAGACCTCTTCGCACAAAGAATTTCAGAACTCCTTCTCGGGGTGTTATAAATGCTGGAAACCCTTATTACGGTCGGAAAAAAACTGGTGATCGCGCATATAGCGGAACTTTTAGATCAGGCTATAAGTCTGCTTCGAGAAGAGGAGAACTTCCCTGGAAAGGTGATATCTCTGGGCACCCAATACGAAAAAGGCCAGATCGTAATAATCAAGTAGCAGGTGTACGCGAACCAGGAAAAGGGGGTGGTAGCGTGAGTGGTCAGTTTAGATCAAATAAGCCACTAAGGCCAAAAGCACCTGGTGCAAACTTTTCATACATGCGCAAGGATCAAAATAAGCTCCGTGGCATTAAGCCTGAAAAAGGAGGTGGTAGTGTTAGCGGAAAATATAAATCGAATGAACCCCTTCGTGCACGAGCACCAGGCATAAGTACTTCTTTAATGCGCAAAGACCAAGGCAGACTTAGAGGCATAAAACCTGAGCGGGGTGGCGGTAGCGTAAGTGGAAAATATAAATCAAACGAACCTCTTCGTGCACGAGCTCCGGGCATAAGCACTTCATTGATGCGCAAAGACCAAGGCAGACTTAGAGGCATAAAACCTGAACGAGGCGGAGGCAGTGTTAGCGGAAAATATAAATCAAATGAACCTCTTCGTGCACGAGCGCCAGGTATGAGCACATCCTTAATGAGCAAAGATTTAGGAAGGCTCAAGGGCGTTAAGCCTTCAAAAGGAGGTGGTAGTATTAGCGCACAGTTCAATAAAGGAAAAAATGCTCCACTCGCTAAACGCTCACCAGCTAACCCTAAAGTAGCAGGTATGCAAGCTAATTATAAGGGTACCATCCGAAGAGAGAATCAAGGATTCAGCCAAAAGGGACTTAATTATTCTGGAAACATTAAATCAACACGCCCCCTAAAAGGAGGCGGAAGTATAAGTGCCCGGATGAATAGAAATAATAATGGCCAGCCCATTCCGGTGAAGCAGCCTTTGGATAAACGATCCGCAAATTTTCAAGGAAATTATAAAGGTTTTATTAAGCGCAGTTCACAAGGTTTTAGTCAGGAAGGATTAAATTATTCTGGAAGTATGAAGGCGCGCAAGCCACTCAAAGGTGGCGGGAGTGTAAGTGGCTCAGTAATTAGTAATAAACCATTGCCACCGTATACTCCAAACACAATTTCAAGAAAACTAAGCAAGTTCCAAGGAGATATTAAGGGCGGACGAAAATCGTATAGTCAGGACGGGTTAAACTATACCGGAGATATTATTCAGAAAAAGAAAACGTACAGTCAGGATGGGTATGACTTTACGGGTTATTACAAAGCACAGAAACCATTTAAAGGTGGTGGAAGTGTAAGCGGAAAACTTTGGAATAATAATGGCAAGCCTTTGCCTCCAAAAATTCCAACCGGAGATCAAGCTAAAGACATTAACTATTCAGGTAAGATAAAACTTCCTTTGCTTAGACGAGAATATGTGCGAAACCCAAATGCAAACGAAAATGCATTAAAAAAACAAAGTCCATATGAAAATACATATCAAGTAAACGGACTAATGGTTCGCGTAAAGCAGAAGGAAATATCCACTAAACCAAAAGCGGTTAAAGGATCAATGCCTGGTGTTGTACCTACCAAGGCAACCGTAAAGGCGAGTGAATATACAGGCCTGGTAAAAATCTATTGGGCCTATAAACATAACCCAAGTAGTGCTGAGGGATCTTTAAAGACCTTTAAAAATACAAAGTCTTTTGAACAGGCAACTTCATTTGCTGGAAAGACCCGATTGACAAAAAACTACAGGCACAATCCAAATAGTAATAAATATGCATTGGATGGAATTGCTCCAAGTCGCGCTTCTGCGCGAATAGGAGATTATCAGGGAAATGTTAAAATGAACAAGTACAATCACAAAAAACATTTTCCTGATGCCGAGTTTGCGCATGGCAAAGGAAACAATGTGAAGGGCGAACGAACTATTATGACCGATTTTAAGTTGTTGTTTACGAAGTTATTTAAGAAAAATAACATGCAGCCAGATGCGGTAAAAGACAAAGTAAGAAGGCCGCGCTACGATAAGAAAGAAAAAGAACTCTGGAAGGATTTATACGACTGATCATGAAGTGGATTAACCTCACAAGCAAAAACCAATTAGAAAATATTATAACCGAATCAGCAACTGAGCCTGTTGTTATTTTTAAACACAGCACCAGTTGTTCCATTAGCAGAGCCACGCTTGATAGGTTAGAGAGAAACTGGAAAGACGGAGAATTAGCACACGTTAAACCTTACTTCTTAGACCTGCTCTCTTATCGTGAGATTTCGAACAACATAGCCGAGACTTTTGATGTGGAGCATCAATCCCCTCAGGTTTTAATTATTAGAAACGGCAAATCGGTATACGATAAGTCGCACTTTCAAATTTCCTTTGCAGATGTTCAAAATGAACTGAATGCAATTCCTGCAGCAAAAAATTAATACCTTAATTGGTCTAGTCATTTATCAAAATTTTAGCACTTAAGATTGTTTAGCCTTAATTCCTTGAGAATTAGCCTGTTTTAAGAAATACGGATTTATAACAAGAGCTATTATTTGTGCGTTAGTTGGGTTAGATTTATCCTTTCAAAAAGAAGGAATTGAAAAAATGAAGCAAGGTTTAAGAATTCTGCTAGTTGTATTTGGTTTTTCTTTGAGTGCTACAACATACGCTCAAACGTTGGATAGCTATGAATACAATTCTGAGTTTACCTGGGGGATTAACAAAAATTCAGCAGGCGGCTTGATCGGTGGCTTTACTTTTAAAAAAGCTCGCAAATTATCTGATCATACGCTCGAGACATTTGGCCTTGAGATTATGAATGTGAAAAACCCACAAGAGACAAGACATAACTCGGGCTACACGGGCAATGCCTTTATCTATGGTAAGAGCAATTACCTTTATGCATTCAGATTTCAATACGGTCGCGATTTCATTTTATTCACCAAGGCTCCTCAACAGGGAGTAGAGATAAAAGCTGTATTAGCTGCAGGGCCATCTATTGGTGTGGTGGCTCCGTATTACATTGAGCGTGCTGTTGATAATAGTTTTTTTACGTCAAAGCACGAACAATACGACCCAACTAATCCCAATCATTCATTCAATAACATTTTAGGATCCGGTAACTTATTTGAGGGTATTGGTGATTCTAAACTACAATTGGGAGCCAACGTAAAAGCTGGGCTAAATTTTGAATTAGGCTTTTTAAAGAGTCAGGTTACAGGTTTTGAGGTGGGCGTTTTAGTCGATTCTTACTTTAATAAAATTATCCTAATGCCCAGTGCGGAGAATAAATCGGTGTTTCCAACCGTATTTTTCACACTATTCTACGGCAGCCGCAAGTAAATACCATAAAAAATTTTCCTGATTTTCTGTGACTGGATGGCCATAGGTGGATTCTATTATTATATTTGAAATTCCTAAACCAGTAATTTAGATAGTATGGAAGCGAAAAAGACAGAAAAGGCCGATTTAACTAATAAGACAGCCTTATTCTTTAGCATTGGTCTGCTTATCACCATGGGAATAACCCTTTCAGCGTTTAATTGGAAAAATTACGATGAGAGTTTATTAGACCTTCAGGGTAAAAGCACCAACGTTTTTGAAGAGATGGCCGAAGTTCCTCCAACCGAACAGCCACCTCCACCAGCCCCTATTATTCAACAGCCTCAAATTATAGAGGTACCCGATGAAGAAGAAATCAAGGAAGATCTTAACCTAAAGTTTGACGTTGAAGTTACTGAAGAAACAAAGGTTGAGGCCATCATTGTAGCACCTGTAGAGGAAAAAGAAGACGTTGATCAAATCTTTAGTGTGGTTGAAGAATCTGCAGAACCTAAAGGTGGTATGCCAGCATTTTACAAGTACGTAGGTGAAAAAATTAAGTATCCTGCACAAGCCCGAAGAATGGGTGTAGAAGGAAGAGTGTTTGTTGAGTTTGTTGTAAACCGTGATGGTTCTATTGTTGACGTGAGGGCAATAAAAGGAATTGGCGCTGGTTGCGATGAAGAAGCTGTTCGGATTGTGCAAAGTGCTCCATCATGGAAGCCCGGAAAACAAAGAGGTAAGCCAGTAAGACAGAAAATGGTAATTCCGATTATCTTCAAATTAGGATAATCTTTAACCTGATAAATTGTAAAAACCCTGACCGAAAGTCAGGGTTTTTTTATGCCCTTACAATACTAGTCCACAGACCAATCCAATTAAAATAATTGCCCAAGAGGGAATTTTCGTAAAGGCTGTTAAGCCGAATGTAGTAATTGTATAAAGTCCATTTAATAGAACCTCCTTTATAGGCTGCTCATAAATCAACGGCTGAAAAAGCAAAATGGCTGCAGCCGCAACTAGCCCTGCATTAGCGGCATTTATTCCCTCCAATGAGGCACGGATTGGTCTAAATTTTTTCAAACTATCCCAAATACGAATCAGAAAGAAAATCAAAAAAGTACCCGGAAGGAAAATGCCTGCTGCTGACATAATTGCTCCCATGATTTGTCCAAAAATACCATAGTCGCGCATAGCTAAAGTTCCTATATAGGAGCTAAATGAAAATACTGGACCAGGTAATCCCTGCACAAAAGCATAACCCGAAAGAAACTCTTCGGAAGAGAGGTATTGCTTGGGTGCGTACTGAACAAACTCAGTGTATAACATAGGTATAAGCACTTGTCCACCACCAAAAATCAAACTTCCATTTCGATAGAAGTTCTCAAACAAACGCACAGGCAAAAAGTGAGGGTATGATTTGGTCAACCCACCCAGTATCGCAGCAAAAATTAGTACACCCGCCCATAAGAAAAAGTTAGCCCATGAAACATCAATCTTTTTTTTCTCTTCGCGTGGGTGTGCCTTATAGTTTAAGGCTGTTATTAATCCGGCTACCAGCAACACGATTGGGAACACAACCGGAGATTTTACAAAATAGGTTGCAATGCCGGCTAACACCATTAGCGCCAAGGCTCTTTTCGTTTTAACTGTTTTTAATGTAATGGAATAAGCAGCGTAGGCCACAAACCCAACCGCCATAGGCTGAATGAAGCGAGTGAAGCCGAGTGAAATATTCTTTGTTTCAAAACTACTAACGAGAATCCCTACTGTAGTCATTATTGCCATCGATGGTAGCAACCAAATCAGTAGCGTGAGGTATGCCAATGAAGGGCCACCAAGTTTATAGCCAATGGCAGATAATGTTTGAGTAGAAGTTGGACCCGGAACAACCTGACATAGGGCGTTTAGTTCAACCAAATCTTCATCCGAAATGTAATTCCGTTTCTTTACTAACGTTTTTTGAAAATGTGCAAAATGAGCTTGCGGTCCACCAAAACAAGTAACGGACAGTAGCAATACGTCTTTAAGAAAGATGATAAAGCGTATTTGCTGTACCATTCTTTTGGGTTTATTTTTTTAGACCTATTTCCTTCAATCGTTGATTGAGAAATTCTCCGGCAGTTATATTCTCCCACAGTTTTGGATGTTCATCATCCACGCATGATGGCAATGCTGTTAAATCCATTTCTGATCGGGGATGCATAAAGAAGGGTATAGAATAACGAGGGTGATTCATCAAATGACGAGGAGGATTTACAACCCGATGAATAGTCGACTTTAATTTTTTGTTTGTTAATCGTTCCAGCATGTCGCCCACATTCACAACTAGTTGTTCAGGTAATGCAGTAATCGGTATCCATTTGCCATCTCTGCGTAGCACTTGCAGGCCGTCCGCACTTGCCCCCATCAATAAGGTTATTAAGTTTATATCACCATGCTCAGCCGCGCGTACTGCATCTTCGGGTACCGAATCCGGATTTTCAATTGGAAAATAATGAATAGGGCGCAGGATGCTATTGCCATGATGCACTTTCGCATCGAAGTAATTCTCAGGTAAGTTTAAATACAAAGCAATTGCGCGAAGCAATTGAATACCCGTTTTTTCCAAACGTTTATAAACATCCAACGCGATTGCTTCGAACTCAGGTAACTCAGCTGGCCACACGTTATCGGGATATTCATTTTTGATTGGATCATTGTCCAATACCTCTTGCCCTACATGATAAAATTCTTTCAGGTCACCCGTGTTACGACCCTTTGCATGTTCTTTTCCTTTGCCAATGTAACCCCGCTGACCCGCTAACCCGGCAATCTCATATTTCTGTTTTACTGCATCCGGCAACGCATAAAACTTTTTTATGATTTCATACAATTTAGCTGATAAATCATCGGTAAGGTAATGATTGCGAACAGCAACAAAACCAATGTTGTTATAGGCTTCACCAAGTTTTTGAACAAATTTGTTTCTTGCTGCTTGATCCCCACTCGTGAAATCATTTAAGTCGAGTGAAGGAATTGTGTCGTATAGTATCTCCGCCATCGGGTATGAGTTAGAAAGGGTTCATGCAAGCTAATTATTTTTAGGTAAATTTACCCATTGTCTCCCATTCAGGCATGATTTTCGCAATTTCAAAACTAAAATTCAATCGCCATGAAAACTATCAACAGAAGGAAGTTCGTTAAAGATTCATTAGCCACCGTTGCCATAGCTGCTCCTTTTATCATGCAGTCTTCGAATTTATTTGCTGCCGAAGCACCCACTAATTCTGCATTAGATTTCACACAAGTGAAACTGCCTTACGCATACAATGCCCTGGAACCAAGCATTGATGCTATGACCATGGAAATACATTATACTAAGCACCATGCTGCCTATATCAAAAATGTAAACGAAGCTATTGCAGCTGATAAAATTACATTCGCAACTGAAAAAGAATTTTTTGCAAACACTTCTAAACTCTCCACTAAAGCTCGTAATAACGGTGGTGGTGCCTGGAATCATAATTTCTTCTGGCAAGTGATGAAGCCGGGTGCCAGCGCTCCAACAGGAAAAGTTGCAGATGCTATCACCGGTGCATTTGGATCTGTGGATAAATTTAAAGAACAGTTTACTCAAGCTGCAATGACACGTTTTGGATCTGGTTGGGCGTGGTTAGTAAAAGATGGCAGCACATTAAAGATTGGGTCAACCCCTAATCAGGACAATCCGATGATGGACGTTAGCGACTTCAAAGGAACCCCACTACTAGCGTTAGATGTTTGGGAACATGCCTATTATTTAAAATATCAAAACAAGCGCAACGAGTATGTTGCTAACTGGTGGAACGTTGTGAATTGGGATGAGGTCGCTAAGAAAATGTGATAAATTCTTCAACTTTTAAATTGTGCTACACTAGAAATCACTTTCACTTAATAACTTAATGAAGATCACCTTTTTGAGCAGCATCTTTTGTGCCTTTTCATACTTATGCAATGCACAAGAAATTAAAATGTATAAAACTTTTGGCGGGGTTCGATATGAGATGGATTCGCTCATACTCAGTCCAAAACAAGTTCTTGAGGTCTTAAAAGATAATTCTGTTGCATTTGAAGAATTTAAGAGAGCCAAGGTAAATTACAATGTTGCCGGTGTACTAGGCTTTACTGGCGGTGTCCTTATTGGTTTTCCAATTGGAACAGCTATAGCCGGAGGGGATCCAGAGTGGGGGTTGGCTGCTGGCGGAGTAGGTTTGATTCTGGCATCGATTCCTTTCAATCGGGCATACAAAGGCCGGGCATTTGGAGCGATTGAGCTTTATAATAAAAAAGAGATGAGTAGAATTAAACCTACATTCCATTTTTTCGGAACTCAGGCAAAACTAGTGGTGCGTTTTTAAATTACTTTCCGGCAGGTAGATTCTTAACGTATCCAAATCAATTTTTTCCTCGCTTCTAATACGTCCGTGAAAAGTAGGCGCAGCAATACCCGAATGAAATAATCGTGAAGAAGTGAAAACGCGTGCTTCGTCCCACAATCCTAATTCAATAAATAAACTTAAGGTCAAACTACCGCCCTCTATCATTACCGATTGAATTTTTTCTGTAACTAAATGATCGACCAAAGAAATTAAAAAATCCTTTTCGTCTAGTCGAATTAATTTCAAATTAGGATGCTCTTCATGCTTGAGTACGTTATAACAAAGGGTAGGCACCGATCCGTCCAACAAACTCAGTTTGTCACTTAACCGAAGAAACCGATCAATTACAATTCGCACCGGATTTCTTCCGCTCCAATCACGCACCGTAAGAATCGGATTATCATGCGCAGCAGTCTTGGCTCCTACTAATACAGCATCTTCCTCACTGCGCCACTTGTGTACCAATTGTCGTGAATATTCATTGCTAATCCATTTTGATTCATAATTAGCGCGAGCAATAAAGCCATCAGTAGTTTGTGCCCATTTTAAAATTATGTAGGGTCGTTGCTGTTCGTGAAACGTGAAAAATCTTTTATTAAGATCGCGGCCTTCCTTTTCTAATACGCCCGTAACTACTTCAATACCCGCTTCTTTCAGTTTCTTTACTCCCGAGCCCCCTACTAAAGGATTAGAATCAACCGTAGAGATGATTACTTTTTTTACTTGATGCTTAATGAGCAGATCTGCGCAGGGCGGAGTTTTACCCGTATGCGAGCAGGGCTCAAGATTTACATACACGGTGCTCCCAACCAACAAACTTTTATCCTTTACATTGGCTACTGCATTCACCTCTGCGTGCGCTTGACCGTACTGTTTGTGCCAACCTTCCCCAATTATAATTCCATCTTTCACGATAACACAACCGACCAATGGATTGGGACTAACAGAGCCGAGACCAAGTTTGGCCAACTCAAAGGTGCGTTGTATCAAAAGTTCATCCGGAGTCATTAGGAAATACTTACCTTGCAAAGATCATTTTCAAGATGACCAATTCCAAAGAACTTTTTAATGATCTGCTAAGTCGAATCACTTTGAATGAGGATAAGGCTGAAATTCAAAGTATTGTTTATCTCATTCTGGAAAATAAGTTCGGGCTTTCGAAAACTGATGTTTTATCAGGCAAAAAAATTAACACGGCTGATCAAGCCCTTTTAACCTCGATTATCTCCAGATTAAATAAACACGAACCTATTCAATACATTTTAGGGTCAGCTCATTTCTTTGGACGATCATTTAGCGTTAATTCATCTGTACTAATACCGCGACCCGAAACTGAGCTACTCATTGATGAAATACTGAAGTTCACTCAACCCATAAAAACTCCAATTCGAATACTCGACATTGGAACAGGCAGCGGATGTATTGCTATCACATTGGCCTTGGAAATTCCTAACTCACTAGTAACAGCGATAGACATTAGTATGGATGCGCTGATATGCGCAAGACAAAATACCACTGCACTGAAAGCATCTGTTAATTTTAAAGAGTTAGATATTTTAACTCAAGAGTCAACGGATCAATATGATCTCATTGTAAGCAATCCACCTTACATTTCTGTTGAGGAAAAAGAAAGCATGAGGAAAAATGTGCTGGCTTATGAACCTCATCTGGCATTGTTCGCACCTCAACATGATCCGTTGATATTCTATCGAACGATTGCATCTAAGTGCAAAAAAAATCTTACTCCTCAAGGCTCGCTTTGGCTTGAAATAAATGAACGCTTTGGCAATGAGGTGTGTGCCCTAATGGAGGAGCAAGGATTCAAAAATGTGAGAATCCTGAAAGATCTTGATGGTAAGGATAGAATGGTTAAAGCACTGAAAGCTTAGGAATAGCTAACACCCAACTCCTCTCCCATCCAAAATGGGCTCTGTGATTTTAGGTTGACAATACCATCTTTTTCAATCATCCAACCACCCGAAACAAACTCAACAAATTCATTTCTTACTTTAAGTGGAAAAATTTGAAGTCTTGCCCCCTTGGGCAGCCACTTTTCAATATGACCCGATTTTATCCAACTCCAACGGGTGTTCTCAATAAAACAATCCACATCAAACGAAGACAATCCTTCAATTCTCTCAAGATCAGCTTCTGTTTTTAATAAACAGTTTACCGCAGTAGCCTTACTCGATTTTAGGAATTGAAACGCGGAGTTAATTGTGTTTTCACCATTCTGAAAAGAAATAATTTTAACAGGAGCTTGTTCGATTAATCTCTCCTGCCAGTGGTTGATCTTTTGCTCAGGCACAAGAACCACATCTATCTTAATTCCCCATGCCAACACTGTTTCGATTTCACTTTCCGCCACGATAACCGTTGGCATCCATTCCAATAGTTCTTGAATCTTTTCAAATGAGATTGCGTGAGCGTTTAAGATGAGCAACGCTGGTTCTTGATCTTCACGCACAATGTGATGACTCGACATTTATTTTTCGAAGAAGCCAACTGTACCGCCCACCCACGTTTTATCCTTGTTGTACTTAACTCCGATCATATCTCCACGACTGAGGCGTGCAAGGTTGGTAATTAGTTTGGGTCGGGCCTCGCCTTCATCCCATAAAAACAACAACCTAATTTCTGTTTTCACTAATCCATCAGGTGCTTGCACTACAGGTTGATAATGCACCTTTCGTTGCAGCATATAATTTTTTCGTTCTCCTTCCGGGATCACTAAAATATCTTTCTCAGAAACATTGAAAATCACTCCGCTCCCTGAAAAGGAAAACAAAGGCTTAAGCACATATTGAGTCTAAGTCTGATGGAAGTGTTGAATACTCATGTAAGAACTTGCATTCAGGCACAGAATCACTTTTAAGAAAAGGCATCGTGTACTTACTGATATAATAAAACCAATTGGGATGACCGGCCCACTCTACATCAACCTCTTCTGTTAAATGAAAATCTGTTTTTAAATCCTTTCTTGGCAAGTAGCTCATCAAAAATTACCCGGTTATAAATCCGATGAATAGGCACTTCAATTCGATCCTTTTTATAGAAAAGTTTACGATTGCGAATAATCACATCTCCCAAATGAACCGGTTGAATATCCCAAGATGATGTTGGGTGACGAGAAAATCGATGGCTGTGTTTTGTTTCAATGGATCAATCTCCAGCAAGATTGTATTTTCCGGATCGTGATTTTTAACAATCGCTTTGCTCAGTTGCTTCCAATATGATTCTGACGATTCACCAAAATGAAACTCTAGATTTGAAGGAAGCTTATAATGTTGCCGGAATTTATTTCCTAATAAATCCTGATATCCGAACAAGGATGGGAATCCTTGCATTTCGATAAGTCGTGGTACCAGTTCATTATTCCCCTCTGTGCAAACGGCAAAATCCAACGCTAAAAACAGGGTGTGCGCATCTTCATTAGGAACACGCAATGAATCTGGCAGAGCCCCCGACATTTTACTTTTGAAATCAGGTTGCACGATAAAATCAACAATCTCATCCGCAGCCTTAAAAAGTTTTTGTTTGAATTCATTGCCAACAAAAACAGGAGTCTCAGCAACACGAAACGTAATTTTATGATTAAACTCCCGATCGAGGTCAGTTAAAAAATCCGCGTATTTCTTTTCAGTAAATTGTTGATTAAAGATTTGGCGAGCTGGTTCAATCATAAAGAGATTGAGCTAAGATGATGCCGCAGGCTCATCATAAGAAAACGTGGTATAACTGTTGCATAGGTAAGCATGATCTTATCAGGATCATTCAAGTGCTCCAACATTTCCCAATATTTTTTTTCACCGTGCTTTTCAATCACAATTTCTTTTTTGTCTTCACGCAATAAATACATGCGCATACCTACCGCGTCAGCCTCTGGATGAAATTGTGTTCCAATAAATGTTTCGTTAAAACGAATTGCCATCACGGCACGTTCCAGATCAACATGCGGTCTGTATTTTTCAATACAAAGCACAGCTCCACCATCCTCAATAATTTTCTCTTCGTTTGGCTGAATGATTTGGTAGTCTCTGGAATCAACTGCCCACAAAGGATCATCCAACGATCTGAATAATGGATCGTGATGACCTTCAAAAGTTTTATGTACCGGCATCACACCAAACGAAGTTGATTTTCTTTTAGAAACTTCACCATACCCATATTGCCTACAAAAAAGTTGAAAACTATGACAGATCAATAAAACATTTTTTTTGATTGTTGGGTTTTCTCTATTGAATTCAAGAATAGAATCCATTAATCGGAAATAGTTCTGCTCCCATTCAGAACCAATACTTTCAACCGGATTACCAGGGCCGCCAGAAGAAATATAAATATCGAAACCTAAATCAGGGATTTCATTTTTTAGGCGAACATCAAATGTTTTATAGCTAACCATCAAGTGACAATCCGCTTCAAATTCTTCGATAAGCTGCCGGATGCCACGCATACCTTCATTAGCCTCTCCATTATAGAGATCAAGAATTGCAATTTTTATTTGATTTTCCTCTCTCACCTGTGCTTGTTAAATTCCTCGCAGAGTTTCTTCAGTGATGTAATCAACTACTTTTTCCAAACTGCCCGTTTGCTGATATATCGCTAATTGACGATCAGCGCCTGTCCCCTGTTCCAATATTGTGCGAATATAATTGATGGCACTTCTGCTACCAAGTTCATCCACCACATCATCAACAAATTCAAGCAATTCAAGAATAAGCACACGAGTGTCTAACTCAATTTGTTTTCCAAAATCGATAAGCTTGCCGTCTAATCCATACCGTGAAGCGCGCCATTTATTTTCATTAAGAAGCGCTCGGGTATATAAAATAAAACTCATGTTTTGTAGTCTTAGTTTATAGAGTTTGACAACCAACGCCTGAAAAATAGCGGTAATGGCAATCGTCTCTTCTACGCGCATGGGCACATCACAAATTCTAAATTCGATGGTATCGAAAAATGGATGTACACGAACATCCCACCAAATTTTCTTTGCGTTGTCAATACAATTCGTCTTGATTAATAGGTTGACATAATTTTTAAAATCGTCCCAATTCTCAAACCGATCGGGAATTCCGGTACGTGGAAATTTATCAAACACTTTCGTTCGAAATGATTTAAAGCCCGTATTACGCCCTTCCCAAAAAGGCGAATTACAAGAGAGTGCGTAGATATGTGGTAAAAAGTAACGAATGGTATTCTGAATATGAATAGCCATATTTTTATCGGTGATGCCCACATGCACATGAAGACCAAAAATAAGATTGGAACGTGCAGCCTCTTGCATCTCCTGCACTATTTCATCGTACCGAGGATTAGGTGTAATCAATTGTTTGCTCCAATGCGAAAATGGATGAGTTCCTGCAGCGCCAATCTTTAGGCCTAAGGTTCCTGCTACTTCTGAAACCACTTTACGCAGGTGGCAAATCTCCTGATAGGCTTGCGTTACATCTTTACAAATACCCGTGCCTACCTCCACTACCGCCTGGTGCATTTCTGCTTTTACACTGTCGTTGATAATGTGTGCTGCGAGCTCAACAATTTTTTGGTCATGCGATGCCAACTCCCGTGTATGCGGATCAATTACCATGTACTCCTCCTCAACTCCCAGTGTGAATTTTTCCATATAGACTTATTTTCGCGCAAAGACGCAACGAACGCCAAGCTGAATTTGAATTATTTTTTTGCCGACTTCGGTTTAACTGTTTTCTTAGTCTCTGTTTTTGCTACAGGCTTTGCTTTCGCAGCTTGACTATTAAAATTAGAAACCGAGTTTGTAACAAATGTTCCCCACGTGAGATTATCACCACCTGGTTTCAAACTTTGTGCACGCTCAACTGCCATCTTAGCCGCATGTTCTACAACCCAATCAAAATTCTCCTGACCTACGGAAGTAACTTCGGCATCGGGAGCCGGATTGCAAAAATCAATGGCATAAGGAACTCCATTACGCACTGCCATCTCCACGGTATTAAAATCATACCCTAACGAATTACAAATCTGAAGCACATAATCGTGAACCATCTTCAGCATCTTAGCAGAGGCTGGTCCGCTTTGACTTTGATACCTTAAATGATGTGGGTTGCGTGGTTCGTATTGCATGATGCGTACATACTTTCTGCCTAAACAATAACATCTAAAATAGTCCTCAAAAATTATTTCTTCTTGCAACATCATTACCAATTGACCAGTCTCACTGTAAGCCTTGAAAAAATCATCCATGTTGTTGAGTTTGTACACGCTCTTCCAACCACCACCGGCATGTGGTTTCATATAAGCCGGCCATCCTATGTGTTCAAATATTTTTTCCCAGCTCAACGGAAATTTCAAATTACTAAAAGAACCATCACTCGTATCCGTTGGTCTTTCATGGGAAGGAAGAATGACCGTCTTTGGAACAGGCACTCCTATTTTAACGGCAAGAGCATTGTTAAAAAACTTTTCATCAGCACTCCACCAAAAAGGATTATTAATTACCGCAGTTCCTGATATGGCTGCATTTTTTAGATACGCACGATAGAACGGCACATCTTGTGAGATACGATCAATTATTACCGAATAGTCCGTAGGCTCTGCTTGCGACACCATATCAATAAGCACCGGTTCAGCTTTTATATCTTTTAAGCCCATCTTGTTTACCCGCTCCACAAAGGCTTCGGGAAAGGAGCGTTCCATGCCATGCAAGATTCCGATCTTTTTCATAGTAGTACTGATTTAGTTTCTGTTTTTAATGTCAATAATAATATTCTGAAATTTTTCAGACTCCGTCAAGTGTGGATTATGAGCAGAATGAGTAAACCAATATAACTCTTTTCTTTTGCAAATCACTTTTTCATAATATGATTCTGCCAGTTTAAAATGTGTTTGATAATCATTGCTGCCAATCAAAAAATAAACAGGGCACTCAAGTTCGGGAGCGAATTCAAAAAAGTTAGTATCTGAACCTTCATTAAATAGAGAAAGCCAGGTGGCAGACCACTGATCAACTTTATCCTCTGTCGGTGTTGATGAATTCATTAGCTTACTTAACCATTTTCTATGGTAGAATAATTGTTTCCCATTTTCGAATGGAACTTTCACTATACCAAGCTCAGCCAACTCATGGGTATTGTTTTCTTTAGTAGCTTTTACTTTCATGGTTTCAAGGGAAAGCCGTTCACTTTCCAATTGGTTTATCATGGGGCTTATCGCAAAATAACCCATTAATAAATCTGGTCTTGCAGCAGCTACACGCAGTCCTAAATATCCTCCCCACGAATGTCCTGCCAGGTAAATTTTATTTTGGTGGTATTTAGCCGATAAATACTCAATCACTTCAATTGCATCCTTTACAAAAAGTGAAACTGTCAGTGGCTGGGGTGATTTATTTAACAATAGCGTTTTCCCACTCTCGCGCTGATCCCATAACACTACAAGAAAATGCTTTTTCAGATTATTAGTGAACCGATCTGAATAACTTATTGCAGAGTTACCCGGACCTCCATGCAAAAAAAGTAAAACAGGTTGTTCATTTTCTCCTTCAAACTTTATCCATTGTTTAATTCCACCAACATCAATCGCTTCGTCACCTTTAATGGTGGCGCCCTGCAGTGCGTGTGCAATCAAGATTGAAATAACAAAGATCCGTATCACCATGCGTTACTTGATCAATGAAAGATAGTGCGGAAACATTTCACGCCAAGTAGGCCAATCATGCTGAGCGTTTTGACGCACATCTAACCAATAGTTAATCCCTTTGTTTTGCAACACATTTGCCATTTTTACATTAGCATCCCAACACATATCGTGCGTGCCCGTGCCCAGCACAACATACATGTCCACAAAATATGGATTGTGAGAATTAGGAATAAAATCAAGTGGATTATTAAAATACACATTATCATCGTAGTAGCCATCCAACTGATCTTTAATATCAAATGCGGCACCCATATTAAAAATATACTTGACTACATCTGGGTGTTTAAATCCAAAGTTAGTAGCATGATAACCACCAAAACTGCAACCCGCAGTGGCTACTCTTCCAACGCCAGTTTCGCGCTGTGCTAAAGGAACAAGCTCTTGCAACAACATCTCATCGTACCAAATATGATTGCGCACCCGGTCGGCCGGATGAATATTTTTATTGTACCAGCTTGCTTCATCAATTCCATCGGGGCAATAAATTTTTACAAGCCCCTCCTCTAAAAACCAAGATACACTATCGATTAGTTTAAAATCTTTATTCTCGTTGAAGTGCCCCATTGAGGTTGGAAATAAAATAACCGGATAGCCGCGCGTGCCAAAGGATAATACTTCAATATCTCTGCTAAGCCGGGGCGAGTACCATTTATGATAGTGTTCGTGTGGCATAATGATTCAATTAAACTTCTATTTTTGCAATCATATTTGCCTTTTAAATTGGGAAATTATGTTGTTATAGTAACTATCTAAAGAATTTTATTTGTCGCCCTTACCCACTACAGCCCTTTATTCACTCGAAACCTTAACCAATATTCACTCTAAGCTCTTGGATCGGGACACTGTGGTGGATATTTTTCTGCCCCCAGCTTACAAAAAAGGCGGAAAAAAATATCCATTACTGATCCTGAATGATGGGCAGGACGGCAAAGCGATTCGACTTAAAGAAACTCTCGAATCACTTTTATCGGCTAATGAAATTGAGGAAGTAATCGTAGTAGGAGTTCACGCTGGCGACCGCATGCAGGAATATGGTGTTGCCCGCAAACCCGATTTTAAACAACGTGGATCGAAAGCAAAAAACTACAGTCGGTTCATTATGACTGAATTGATTCCTTATATAGAATATCAATATTCAATTACAGGCGAACCAACGCATCGGGCTATTGCGGGTTTTTCTTTAGGCGGACTTTCTGCCGTTGATATTGCCTGGCACAATAATTATTTCGGAAAGGTTGGCGCCTTTAGCGGATCGTTTTGGTGGCGGAAGCGCGACATTACTAGTCGCTTCTATTCTAACCAACATGATCGAATTATGCATCAGCAAATTCGTAGTGGTGGCTTTCAGCCGGGTCTTAAGTTTTGGTTTCAAACCGGATTAAAAGACGAGGTGAGTGATCGGGATAAAAATGGAGTGATTGATTCAATAGATGACACTCTTGATTTGATCGTTGAATTAACTAAAAAAGGATACCGTCCTTTTCATGACATTCAATATCTGGAACTGAAAGATGGTGAACATAACCTGCCAACCTGGAGCAAAGCAATGCCAGAATTTTTAAAATGGGCCTTTAAAGGAACCCACCAGTAAACTTTTTATTACCTTTAGTAGTTAATTATTTAATATGGAATTTATAGATGACAGGATTGTGATTGAAGAATCCATTTTTGGAGGAAGACCTATAATAAGAGGTAAACGAATTAGTGTACAAACTATTTTAGAGTTTTTAGGGGCGGGCGAAACTAAATCAGAAATATTAAAACAATATCCCTCTCTGGAGGCAGCTGATATAGATGCTTGCCTGAAATTTGCATCTCATCTTATGAACAGGAACTATATTATAAAAGAACTGGCTTAGTATGCCAACTTTTTTAATCGATGCAAATCTTCCTTACCATTTCTCTATTTGGAAAGATGAGGCCTATATTCATCAATTTGATATTAATGATGAGTGGTCAGATTCAAAAATTTGGGAGTATTCTAAAGAGCATTCATTAACAATTGTTACCAAGGATAGCGATTTCTCAAATAGGATTATATTTAACACTCCACCTCCAAAAGTTATTCATGTTCGGTTTGGAAATCTAAAAATGAAGGACTTCTATAATAGAATGCATGAATGTGGCCAGAAGTATTGAAGCTGAATCAAAACTTTAAACTTATAAATATTTTTATCGATCGTATCGAGGGGATTAATTAATTATGGAGTCAACTAATATAAACACAATTATTTTCGATTTAGGTGCAGTACTTATTGATTGGGATCCTCGTCATCTCTACCGAAAAATTTTCAAGACTGAAGACGAGATCACCTGGTTTCTGGAAAACATTTGCACACACGACTGGAATGAAAAACAGGATGCCGGGCGTTCGTTTGCTGAAGCTACAGACGAATTGCTGGAAAAATTTCCCGAACATGAATTTGCCATTCGTGCCTGGTATGGTCGCTGGCAAGAAACCATCAAAGGCCCTATTCAAGGAACCGTTGATATTTTAAAAGAAATTAAAGATCAGGATACCCATAAGTTATATGCGCTTACCAATTGGTCGGCTGAAACATTTCCGTGGGCATTAGAGAAATTTGACTTCCTTCAATGGTTTGAGGGAATTGTTGTTTCGGGTCATGAAAAAACCAGAAAGCCATTCCCGGAATTTTTCCAAATCCTTTTTGATCGCTATCAAGTGAATCCAAAAAACTCTTTGTTTATTGATGATAACAAAAGAAACATTGAAGGAGGTTTAGCGCTGGATCTTCCAGGTATTCATTTTCAATCACCAGAGCAATTAAGAACTGAGCTCATTAAGGCAGGTGTTATTCATTGATCATGAAAAATAGAATTAAACAACTCATTGTAATCATTCTTCTTGTTTCTTGTAATGCCAAGGAGACCAAAGAAATAAATCTTGTTGTACTTACGCAGCAAGCTATTGGCACATACGATGCATCACTCCCTTGTCCGGATTGTGTTTCCATTGAATATCAAATTGAGATTCATCCTGATTCAACTTTTACTGAGCATGTAACTTATCTTGGTCGCGAAGATGGAATTTATGAAGTACATGGAAACTGGACTTTAAATAAAGATTCAATAATCACGGCAAAATCTGCTTTAGAAGGAGCAAATCTCTTTGTAAGACCCGATGGAACATTACAGATTATTGAAACGAATGGCACAAGAACTCATATACTAAAGCGGGCTGGTAAAATTTCAAATCAGCAAACCTTGCTAAACGATATCTGGGTATTGGAAACACTCCATAAAAAAGAATTATCATCTGAAAATTTCAGTAAAGAAAAACCTAGACTTGAATTTCATAATCTTGATAAGAAAGTATTGGGATTTAGCGGCTGCAATCAGCTTACAGGTGCTTTTACAGTTGAGGGCAATCAAATTTCGATAGGCCCGTTTACATCTACCCGAATAGCATGCAAAGGTATTAATGAAGCTTTGTTTCTTGAAGCAATTAAGGAGACTACAACTTTTAAAATTAAAGACCTCAAACTTTATCTGTTTTCGGGAAGTAGTGAGCGGGCAAGATTTAAGAAAGTAGATTAAATTATCCTAAAATCAGTACTGGCACTGGTTTATCAAGATCTCAATAAATCATATTTTTGATACCTATGAACACACGAAACATCCTAAGTCTATTCTTTCTATTTACTTCAGTTTGCACGTATGCTCAACTTGAGAGCAAAAAGAATACATCTGGAAAATTTGGTTATACCGATGAAATGGGGGATTGGGTCATTCAGCCCATCTATGATGAGGTTATGGAATTTGATGAGCTACCTAATGCTTTTGTAAAATTTAAGGGCAAATGGGGAACAATTGATCAGAAAGGAAAGACGATTCAACCATTTGAATATTCAAAAATAAATAATCTCGATTATGGAGATTCTCAACTATACAGTGCAATGAAGGACAAGCACTACGGGTTGGTGAGTCTGACTGAAGCCCAGCCGCTTACTAATTTCGTGTATGACAATAGTTTTTATTTTGATGATGGTCTTTTCTACCAGCTTGGTGTGGTTGCCATTGTGTATAAAAACAACAAAGCCGGGTTGATCAATACAAACGGAGTTGAAGTAATTCCGTGCATCTATGATAAAGGAAAAAGTCCCTTTACCAATTTAGAGGATTACTTTTACTTAGTTCGGCAAAATGGAAGAGTAGGATTAATTGACACCGCAGGAAGGCAAATTGTTCCATGCCGATATGACAATATTGCGCTCTCTAATTCTGTTGACACAGCCTTTGATGTAATCAAAAAAGGTAAGTATGGACTTTGTGACGCTCAAGGTAATGAAGTAATATCTCCGATATACGATAAACCTTTTTATTTTGAGGGTGAGTATACAATTGCACGACTGAAAGGAAAATATGGTATTATCAATTTAAAGGGAGAAACCATTAAGCCCTTCACATTCTCAAAAGAATCAGATGCTTTTGATGAGCTAATTAAACTCTTCGAGAAGTAGCTCTCACTTTTTAAAGTCTACAACACTCTTCTCAATTATATCACAACATTCATGTAATTGCTCTTCCGTAATTACCAAGGGTGGTGCTAATCGAATAATATTGCCATGGGTCGGTTTTGCCAGCAAACCGTTCTCTGCAAATTTCAAACAAAGATTCCAAGCCGTCTCGCTTTCTGGAGAGTCATTGATGACGATCGCGTTGAGTAGTCCTTTACCACGCACAAGGGTAATCAAATCACTTTTTGTTTTTATCGCATTCATGCGAGTTCTGAAAATATTCCCTAATCGTTCTGCATTCTCAGCAAGCTTTTCATCCTTCACAACTTCCAAAGCCTCCACAACAACTACTGCTGCCAAAGGATTGCCACCAAATGTAGACCCATGTTCACCCGGCTTAAGCACCAGCATAATTTCATCGTCAGCAAGTACCAATGAAATTGGAAGCACACCACCAGAAAGTGCTTTTCCTAAAATCAATAAATCAGGGCGAACTCCTTCATGATCGGAAGCTAGCATTTTTCCTGTGCGCGCAATTCCGGTTTGAATTTCATCCATCATAAGCAACACATTATGTTGCTTGCATAAATCTGCGGCCGACTTCAGGTATCCCTCTTTTGGCACATACACTCCTGCCTCTCCTTGAATTGGCTCAATCCACAAGGCACAGACATTTGGATTCGCTAAAGATTTTTCCAAAGCTTTAACATCATCATACTCCACAATTTCAAAACCCGGCATAAAGGGGCCGAAGTTTTTTCTGGCAGCTTGATCAGTAGATGCAGAAATAATTGATGTTGTGCGGCCATGAAAATTCTTCTTCACAACTACAATGACAGCCTGATTATCGGCTATCCCTTTTTTAGTATAACCCCATTTGCGGGCAAGTTTGATAGCACTTTCATTGGCTTCGGCACCGCTGTTCATAAAAAGTGCCTTATCATATCCAAAAGTTTCGCACACATATTTTTCTGCAATGCCTAACTTATCATTATAGAAGGCGCGAGACGTCAATGTTAACTCCTTAGCCTGTTCAATCAGTGCATTGATAATCCGCGGGTGGCAATGACCTTGATTAACGGCACTATAGGCCGATAGAAAATCGTAATATCGTTTTCCCGAAACGTCCCACAAAAAAACGCCCTCGCCCTTTTGTAAAACCACTTCCAAAGGATGATAATTATGCGCTCCATACTTTTCTTCCAGTTGGATTGCTTCAAGGCCTACTATTTTTGTTGAGATCATAGCGCTGAGATTCAGTGTGTTTTCAAAGTTAATCAATCCGCAACGAAGTGCCTAAATTGTTTCTTGCGGCCACAGTGAAATGAATTAACTTTGCTTGATTAATAAACAGCGTAGTGGGTAATGGAATTTTCCTTCGATTCAATTAAACGATTATTTGAAAACCTAAAGACAATCAGTTTTTGGGAACGGATTTTTGAATGGGGCCGGATTAAATCCAATTTAGTTGAAGCCAATGGTGAACTGCAACGAGTAATCTCAATAAATGAATCTCTCAAAACTGAAAATATAAAGCTTGAGAATTCAATTTCAATTGAAAAATCCTACTCAAAGAACTTTCAGGAAACTGCCAATCGGTTGACAACTGAATTAGAAGTACTCAAAAACTCGTATAACAATCAATTTGAACGAATTGAATCCCTACAAAAGGAAGGGACTTCGCTGCTGGAAAGAAATACCCAATTTCTAAAAAGAGGAACTGAATTATCCTCCGAACTCATTGTCACCAAGCAAAAAATAGAAAACCAGGAGAAAGAAATTCGTGAGTTAAAGGATGAAAATGCTCGACTGAAAAAGGATGATGAGTTTAGAAAGCAAGAACACTCCAACTCAATAGCTTCTTTAAAAGAAATTCAACAAAAAATTCAACGCGATCGGCAAGATGAAGTTGAAAATCGCACAAAGGCTGAAATTGATCGAATCAAAAATTTAAAAGCCACTTGGGTTAATCACGAAGAACGTGTGCAGAACCGAATAAAAACTATTTGCAATCGCACGGGGGTTGAGTATGTTGACAAAGTGCCGTTTAAAGGAAAGCCGGATAATACCCTACGAATTAATGATGAATACATCATCTTTGACGCAAAGAGCCCTGCCAATGATGATCTTTCTAATTTCCCTAACTATGTAAAAGCCCAAGCCGAAAGCGCTATTAAATATGTGAAAGAAGAAGACGTTCGCAGAGAAGTGTTTCTGGTTGTCCCTTCCAACACATTGGAGCATCTTGATTTATTTGAATATAAATTGAGTGACTACACGGTATATGTTGTTTCGTTGGATTCGCTTGAACCCATCATTCTTACCTTAAAAAGAATTGAGGACTATGAATTTGCTGAGCAACTTAGTCCGGAAGAACGTGAAAATATTTGTCGCGTAATCGGAAAGTTTGTACACCTCTCCAAAAGAAGAATTCAGATTGACGGATTTTTTGCCAAACAATTTTTTGAATTAGTTTATCGCAGTGAGGCTGACCTCTCAAAAGATATTTTAGAAAAGGTAGCAGAATTTGAAAAATCAGAAAAATTAAATCCTCCACAAGAAAAGCGGGCACGTCAAATTAGCACGAAAGAATTAGAAGCTGATTCAGAAAAAATCCAAAGTGAGGCCACTCAAAAAGGAATTGCGGTACAAGATAGTTTGTTGATTAAAGAAATTAATAAATTACCGCTCTATTCAGATGTTGAGGACGACAAAAATCAAGGTGACTTATTTAACTAATATAAACTCTATGAAAAAATTCTTCTTCTACGCTTTATGCGCACTCGTGTTGTCTTCGTGCGCTTCAACCAAATCGGCAAGCACGGCTCCAAGTCCCGCAGGAAATTGGGATTATAGTATTACCAATACTCCTCAGGGAAATTTCAATGGTTTACTTGTTATTGAACAAGTAAATGATACCTACACAGCTAAATTGACTGGTGATACAGGTGATCTGCCTATTGAAAAATATGCTTACGATAAGGCGACTATGAAAATGACTGGCGAATTTGATTACTCTGGTACTCCTGTGCTTTTCGATGCTGTATTGGCTGGCGATGAAATAAATGGTTCGATGTCAGCAGGAGGAACGCCTTTTCCATTTAAGGCTACCCGTAAAAAATAAGTAATGAAACTTACTTCAGACAATAGATTAAAAAAATTAATCGTAGTTGGCGATCGCGTCTTGATCCGTCCTGCAAAAGAATCGGATAAAACGGATAGTGGATTATACTTACCTCCCGGAGTTCAGGAAAAAGAGAAAATTCAAAAGGGATTTGTTATTAAAGTAGGGCCAGGTTATCCGTTGCCCATGCCGGCCGATGAAGATGACCTTTGGAAAGGGAAAGAAGATCAGATAAAATATTTACCGCTACAAGCACAGGAAGGTGACCTCGCTATTTTTTTACAACGCGGAGCTATTGAAGTGATGTATGAAGGTGAAAAATACTTCATTGTACCACAGGCATCTATCCTTATGCTGGAACGCGAAGAAGATTTGTAATGGCCGGACTTTCTTTTGATGTTCTTCGCGTAGGAAAAAAATATAGGCTAGTCAATTTAGACGATACCTACGAATTTGAAATTGAACGAATTCTTGCTAATGGAGATTTTAAAGTAAAAGATCTTCACACCTTAGAACGGTATCTGTTAAAAGACACTATCAAGTTTGGTCGTGGAAAAGATTTCGAAATCAGGGAATTGTAAGTACCTGCTATTTCAATTTTCCTTTATACGTTCGTTTAAACAACTCATAACGTGGAATTGAAACTCCACGAACATAACTCTGATTCGGATTATGTTCTATAAAATTCTGGTGATACCCTTCGGCTCTGTAAAAGGCCTCTAATTTTTTGATTTCACTTACAATTGGATTTTTATACAATCCCGATTTTGAAAATTCTGCCAAAGATTTCTCGGCAATCAATTTTTCTTCAGGTGTTTGATAAAACAAGATAGAACGATATGAATTTCCATGATCAGGTCCCTGGCGATCTTTCGTGGTAGGATCATGAGAAGTGAAGAAGACTTTCGTGAGCTCTTCATAACTAATTACTTTCGGATCGTAATAAACTAAAACAGTTTCTGCATGACCGGTTGTTTCAGTATTCACACGTTCGTACGTAGGATTTTTTGTATGGCCCCCAGCATATCCAGATACAGCAGAGTCGACACCAACAACGGATTCAAAAATATGTTCCGAACACCAGAAGCATCCTTCCGCAAAAGCGGCAATAGCTTTACCTGAAGGAGGTTGAAGCTTTACATTCATCACACCTGCATCATGTCCACCTTTTTGAGCATTACATGAAGTAATCAAAACAGATAGAATAAACACCGAGGATACTTTTAGAAATTTCATAATGAAGAGTATTATTCTTACAAAGTAAATAATATGGAGTTTAGGATTGCTCAATATAGCGACAATACAACCTTAGACACCTTAAATCTCACACTACTAACGCATTTCCTCATCAAACAGTTTTTATCTATGCCATGATTTGTCACCTTAGCGACAGGCAAAATTTCCAGCATTCACGATATTGCAACAAACATTAGTTATAAATGCGATTTATACATCTGTTATTTCTTTTATTATCTATCTCCATTAGTGCCCATGCTCAGCAATCAATCACTAATTCACTTGATTTAGGAGTTGGTGTTGCTAAATATCAGGGAACGTTTTCAGCTGCTTATCTCCATAATTGGAATCTGGGTAAGAAGAAAAAAATTATCATTGGATTGGGTGGTAGAATGACTGGCTATGTTGGAGCGAATCAATACTATAGCACAGCCCCCGCTAAACTCACCTCAGGCAAAAGTGGTCCAGGGGTTTTCTTTGTCGCAAACATAGAAGAGAACATTGATACATTTCTTATTGCAAAGCCACGTGTTGTTGCGCTTAATGCCATGATAAATCTCGGATATCATGTAACTGAAAAACTTGCGCTCGGTTTTAATATTGATGCTATTGGATTTTCTTTTGGCAATAAACCAAGCGGTAACTACATCAATGGCAGTCAAGGTCAAAATGTAGAAAGCAAACCAACTGCCTTTAATTTACTGCTGGTAAGTGATAATGACCTAGGCAGTTTGAATTCAGAGTTTTACGGAAAGTACAAGTTGAATGATAAGATTTCTTTAAAAGCAGCCTTTCAATTTCTATTTACAGAATACACAACTGAAACACCTGTTCAACAATTTCCAGAACCCAACGATCGGTTTAGAAATAAATCTTCTATGCTTAGTGTTGGTGTTAGTTTAACCTTAAATTAAACAGTATGAAAAAGCTTATTATTCTCCTTTTTCTAGCAGTAGTGATTTCATGCAAAGAAGATGATGCCACACCCACTGGCCCCATTAATGATGCGTTTGATCCAGCCACAGCTACTTTGTTAAAAAGCGGAACCATAGTGGGAATTGGTCACACCGCTAGTGGCATAGCTTCACTATACGAACGTGGTGGAAAGAAAATTGTGCTGCTGGACCCCTATGATTCACAAAACGGACCCGACCTAAAAGTATATCTAAGCAAAGATATAAACGCATCTTCCTACATTAGTCTGGGTGCATTAAAATCAGTGACAGGAAAGCAATCTTATGAAGTACCTGGCAATCCTGATGCAGCAGAATACAATTATATAATGATTTGGTGTGAACAGTTTACAGTTGTATTCGGTCGTGCTGAGATAATGAAGTAGCGTGTATAAAATTCTGCTCTTCCTTTTCTTCATAAACCTTTTTGCGCAATCACAAACCTACACTCCAACCGATGCTCAATCATCGGTAATGTTCAAAATAAAAAATTTCGGCATTACCGTGGATGGTTCCTTTAGTGGATTGAGCGGAGCTATTCAGTTTGATCCCAATCAACTCTCGTCAAGCAAGTTTGAAGTCACTGTTAATACTGCCTCCATTGATACCGGTATAGAACTTCGCAACAAACATTTGAAGAAAGAAGATTACTTTGACGTGAAAACCTATCCTCAAATGAAGTTCATCTCAACGAAAATAGAACCAGGTGCCGGAGAAAAATTTACAATAACCGGAAAACTCACGATCAAGAAAATTACCAAAGAAATTAAATTCGATTTTACAGCCTCAAAAAATGCAACTGGATATAAGTTTGAAGGAGAATTTCCATTAAACAGGCGCGATTACAATGTGGGTGATAGCAGCTTTAGCATGGCCGATGATTTAAAAGTTTTTCTTACCGTTAGCTGCACAAAGAATTAACCAATTTATTTTTTGGTTGAAGAACGCTCCATTAGCAGAGAGGGTAAGATGATACGCTGATTAAGGACCTCACCTTTTTTGTTTTCTAAAATATTAAACAACAAGGTAGCCGCAGTTCGACCCATTTCAAACGCAGGCTGGGTAATAGTAGTGAGCGATGGGTTTAGCAAGGAAGCAAATGGTAAACTTGAGAACCCAATAATCTTTATGTCGCGCGATATCTTCAACTTCAAATCATAACAAAGGGTGTATGAAAGTGTAGCCAATTTTTCTATGGAACCAACAATGCCATCGGGTCGATCCTTTCGGCAAAGCATTTTATGGATTAAGGAATAATTTTCTTCTTCGCTGTTTCCACATCTAAGAATGAGCTTTTTCTTCAATTTAATTTTGTTTGCTTCAAGGGCACTCTCATACCCCATTCTGCGTAAGTTGATGATCTCCAAATCTTCGGAAGTTCCTAAAAAAGAAATTTTCTTGCAGCCCTTATCAATTAAGTGCTGGGTTGCTTTGTAGCCCGATTCAAAATCATCCGTAAGTACTTTAGCAGCCTCTACTCCTTCGCACGCGCGATCAAAAAATACAAGTGGAAATTTCTTTGCGCTCAAATCATGAATAGGACTATTGCGTATTGCACCCCCTGAAACCGATATGAGTACACCATCAACCCTGCCCCCTCGAAAATCGCGTAGAATAGACTCTTCCTTTTTTAAATCTTCGTGAGTCAGGTAAACAATAACATGATAGCCTTTGGTTTGTGCTACCGATTCAATGCCATTAATCGCAGCAGAAAAAAAACTATCTGCCACTTCAGGAATCACAACTGCTATGTTGTGCGACTTCCGTTGCTTTAAGCTGCTTGCATAAAGATTTGGAACATAATCCAATTTTTCGGCATACTCCAATACTCTTCGTTTGGTCTCAGCACTAATCTCATGGCTATCGCTCAATGCCTTTGAAACGGTTGATACGGCCAATTGTAAATCCTTCGCAATTTTTCGAATCGTAATGCTCATTAGGTAGATTAAAAACGTACCGTTAGCCGAAGCGAACGAAAACGGTTTCGTAAATAAAAAGAATTTTAATAGCAACGCAAGCCATAATATTTATCAAGTTAGTATGACGAAAACTATAAGAACTAAATAACCATGAAAAATCAAACGGAATCTGGTCCTCTAAAAAATCTGGATGAATGGGAAGAAGACGTGCTAAGAAGATACCCTGATCCAGAAACCATCGTAAAAGGCAAATCAACAGAGGAATATCGCAATTATGATAAACCTGAGCGCGATACTGTGCGCGAATTCTATCGGCTTAATCACACTTACCAGACCTTCGACTTCGTAACCAAGAAACGAGAAGAATTTCTTGCTTTCAATAAAAAAGAAATGCCCATCTGGGATGCTTTTGATTTTTTAAACCAATTGGTTGATGACTCTGACCCGGATACCGACCTCGATCAGTGGCAACATCTTTTGCAAACTTCTGAAGCCATTCGCAGAGATGGTCACCCAGATTGGATGGTGTTGATTGGTTTAATGCATGATATGGGGAAAGTGCTCTGCCTTTTCGGAGAACCTCAATGGGCTGTTGTGGGTGATACGTTTCCGGTAGGATGTGCTCACTCCAATAAGATTGTTTATCCTGAATTCTTTGATCAGAACCCTGACAGCACAAATCCAGAATACAACACTAAATATGGAGTGTATTCACCCCACTGTGGGTTACGAAATGTTACTATGTCCTGGGGGCATGATGAATATGTGTACCATATGGCAAAAGGTCACCTTCCTGATGAAGGACTCTACATGCTTCGGTATCATTCATTTTATGCACAACATCGCGAGAACGCATATGATCACCTGATGGATGATTATGATCATAAAATGTTTGAAGCCGTGAAACTTTTCAATCCATACGACCTATATTCTAAAAATCCTATTCCACCCGATTGGAAAGTACTGCGTCCTTACTATGAAGACTTAGTGGCTAAATATCTTCCTTCTACATTAAAGTTCTGATAAAGAACAGAAGGATACATTAGAATGGATACTGTTGAATACGCTAGCTAAGCGTAGGATGGAAATCATTGTTAACATTAAAAGGACATAGATGCATAAACTCTACGCAGCAGATTATATAGTTTTCATTTTATACTTCGTGCTGGTTTCCGGATATGGTTATTATATCTACCATAAGAAGAAAAGCTCTACTACTGATTCAAAAGACTTTTTCCTTGCCGAAGGATCGTTGACGTGGTGGGCTATTGGCGCTTCCTTAATCGCTTCCAATATTTCTGCCGAGCATTTCATTGGCATGTCGGGTTCTGGGTTTGCATTGGGGCTAGCAATCTCAACCTACGAATGGATGGCCGCAGCCACATTGATACTCGTGGCTATTTTTCTTATTCCTGTTTATTTAAAAAATAAAATCTATACCATGCCGCAATTTCTTGCGAAGCGGTATAGCAATGGAGTAAGCACAGTGATGACCGTGTTTTGGTTACTCGTTTACATTTTCGTGAACCTAACTTCCATTATTTATCTCGGGGCAATAGCTATTACCTCAATCTCTACTATAAGTTTTGGTTGGTGTGTAGTTGGTCTTAGTTTGTTTGCTATTGTTGTTACGTTGGGTGGAATGAAAGTGATTGGCTACACGGATGTTATTCAGGTGGCGGTTCTTATGCTTGGCGGATTGGTTACAGCATATCTTTCATTAACTCTTCTCTCAGAAAAATTTGGATATGGAAGTGATGTGTTGAAAGGCCTCTCCTTATTGCAAGAAAAAGCATCAGGTCATTTTCATATGATCTTTGATAAAGATCATGCATACTATAAAGATCTGCCGGGGTTATCGGTATTGATTGGTGGTATGTGGATAAATAATCTTAGCTATTGGGGGTGCAATCAATACATTGTGCAGCGGGCATTGGGGGCTGATTTAAAAACCGCCCGCAGCGGTCTTCTGTTTGCAGCATTTTTAAAATTATTGATTCCCGTAATCGCAGTGTTACCAGGCATTGCTATGTACGTGCTCCACCAGGAAGGCATGTTTCAGCAAGAGATGATGAACGAACTGGGAGTTGTAAAACCCGATCATGCCTACCCCACATTAATGAACTTACTACCCATCGGACTAAAAGGAGTTGCCTTTGCTGCACTTACAGCCGCAGTTGTGGCTTCATTGGCAGGCAAAGCAAACAGTATCTCCACCATTTT
>CAWBCB010000009.1:0-13748 GCA_963787095.1 uncultured Cytophagales bacterium
TTGAAGCCTTTGTTGATTATGATTTTATAAGGACGATGAACATTGAATTAGCAGAGGGTAGATTTTTTCAACCGCGTACCCAAGCTGATTCAGTGGCATATTTCGTGATGAATGAAACGGGGGCAAAGCAGCTGCAGATGGAAAATCCAATTGGCAAGGAAATTAAATGGGAAGCGTATGGAAGAACAATTACCGGTAGGGTGATTGGTTTAGTGAAGGATTTTCATTTTCAATCATTGCATGAACCCGTGCGTCCATTAATATTTGTTTCTTATCCGGCCTACAATCATTTAGTGATAAAACTTGATCCGACTAATCTGGATGCAAGGCTTTCGGAGATAAAAAAAGCCTACTCCCAGTTTGACAATAGTTTTGAGTTTGAATTTTCATTCCTTGATGACAGGTTAAACAATCAGTATGCAGCGGAAGAGCGAACAGGAATCATATTTGCATCCTTTGCTTCACTTGCCATTTTGATCGCTTGCTTTGGATTATTTGCCATGGCTATGCTAACCTTTAATCAGCGATTGAAAGAAATTAGCATTAGAAAAGTTTTAGGAGCATCCGTATCCGGTTTAATCTTTTTGCTGCTCAATGATTTTACTAAATTGATTCTTATCGCGATTGCAGTGGCCACTCCAATCACCTGGTGGATGATGAACCGTTGGCTTGATAATTTTATGTATCAGGTAGGCATACACCCTGCGGTTTTTATTATTTCCGGTTTAATCTTGCTGGGTATATCCTGGATCACCTTGAGCTATTTCACACTCAAGACAGCGAGGATTAACGCAGCCGAAACGTTAAAAGAATGGAATTAATGATTTTTAGGATTTATTTCTTAAACAGCAACTTCCGCGAAAAGAAAAGTCAACGGCAATCCATAAACAGCAATCATGGCATAGGCCATTATTGTATACCCTTTGGCGACTAAATCAATAATACCTACCTGCGCTAACACTAAAGCAGCTATTAATGCAGTGGCAGAAATGATTGCTTTGGTAGTTTTTTTAAGTGGCACCTTTTTTCGCTCAAGCACTTCTGTTTCTACGCGACTGATAAATGCGTGAATCATTCCGGTTGCGGTTTCAACTAATGTCCAACCGACAACAATTCCGAAAGTAACAATCAATGCGGGATGAAACGGCTCTAACATTTTTAACCAGGGCACGGTAGCGGCCAATATATTTACATCAGGATAGTAGGCAAGGATAGCGAAGTAGGTTAAGAACCAAGGAATCGTCATCAATAAACCCGAAGTAAAACCTGCTATAATACTTTCGCGCTTGGACTGAATTCCTTTGTACGTAAAAAATGAAGCGGGATAAACGGCCAAGTTATACCCTACATATAGAATACCAGTCCATATTAGCCAACCGAGACCGGTCGCATCAGGGAGATAACTTGTATCCCATCGACTAAAAGTTGCTGCTATTTCTGAACCTTTATTAGAAAAAACAGTGAAAGCAAAAATTGCATAGGTAGCAAAAAGCGCGATGGTACCAAATGTTTCCAATTTCGCAATCACATCGTCTCCTTTGTAATTCAGAAAACCAACCAATAAAATAATTAAGATCACACCAATCCATCGCGGAAAGCCTAACGTACTATTAAGGATTTCTCCGGCAGCAGATGCCATTACGGCAATGATGAGAATGGCCAACATCAGATAAACAATTTCGTAGGCAATCCATCCGGGACCGATTAATTTTTTTAGTAAGGATTTGTAATCGTACACGCGCCATTGACGACAGGCTTCTATTGATAAGGTGGTGATGATTGAGAAGCCAAGAAAAATAGCAATGCCGCTGATCCAACCGCTGGCGCCAAACTTTCCGCCATATTCTACAATCTCGCGGCCGGTAGCATAACCACCACCAATTAGAACAGACTGCAGAATGATGCCGGGAAGTAATATACGTTTGAGTGCAGACGGAGCTTTTGTAGATTCGATCAAGGTTATGGCTTTAAAATTTGTGCATTCAATATAGAAAGAATGGATTCGGAATGCAGGATAGTGATTGGATTTAAGAACAAAATGTCTGAAACATTTTAGTAGCTTTAGCTAAGATAAAACCTTGAGACATGAATTTGAACATTGACGCGGAAAAGCAAAACACGTATGATGCAATTGTTGTAGGCACCGGAATCAGTGGTGGTTGGGCTGCAAAAGAACTCACCGAGAAGGGATTGAAAACGTTGGTATTGGAACGGGGCCGGGCAGTAAAACATGTGGTTGATTATCCCACTATGACAAAAGATCCCTGGCAACTTCCGCTTGCAAATAAATTACCTGCTGAGGAAATGAAATTTTACCCTGTGCAATCACGTACCAATTGGGTGAATCAAGCAAACAAACACTGGTGGGTAAAGGACACTGAGAATCCGTACACAGAAGTAAAACCATTTGATTGGATTCGTGGCTATCATGAAGGTGGCCGTTCGATTATGTGGGGAAAGCAAACCTATCGGTTGTCGGATTTGGATTTTGAAGCAAATGCAAAAGAGGGAATAGGTGTTGACTGGCCGATTCGATATAAAGATCTGGCACCGTGGTATGATTATGTAGAATCTTACATTGGTGTGAGTGGCAGAAGCGAAGGTCTTGCTCATCTTCCGGATGGAAAATTTCTTGCCTCCTATGGAATTGAATTGTGTGGAAGAAGTCTTTCGCGATAAATTGGCGGAAAAACTTGGCCGTAAACTTACCATTGGACGGGCAGCACATCTCACAGCTGCATTACCACATGATCCAAGTCGTGGAATTTGTCAATCGAGAAATATGTGTGATCGGGGTTGTCCGTATGGCGCCTACTTTAGCAGCAATTCTTCCACCTTGCCCGCTGCTTCACGAACAGGTAACATGACGTTGCGCCCGCATTCTATTGTGCATTCTGTTATTTATGATGAAGCAAAAGGTAAAGCCATTGGAGTAAGAGTGCTGGATGCTGAAACCAAAGAAGAGATTGAGTTTTTTGCAAAAATTATTTTTCTAAATGCATCAACACTGGGCAGCACATATATTCTTCTCAACTCTACATCCAATCGATTTCCTAATGGAATGGGGAATGGCAGTGATCAACTTGGTCATAACCTGATGGATCATCAATACAGAACCGGTGCCGAAGCAAAAGTGGATGGCTTTGAAGATAAGTATTACATCGGGCGTAGGCCCAACGGAATTTACATTCCGCGCTTTCGAAATGTAGGTGATAACAAGCGAACCGATTATATCCGTGGCTTTGGTTATCAGGGCTCGGCCAGTCGTGAAGGTTGGGCGCGCGGTGTGAAAGAACTTGCGTATGGCGAGGAGTTGAAGAATTCGTTGACCGAACCCGGAGGTTGGAGCATTGGCATCACAGGTTTTGGCGAGTGTCTTCCGTATCATGAAAATAAAGTGAGCATCAATCATGATCGAAAAGATATTTATGGATTGCCAACACTGAGCATTGATGCAGAGTGGAAGGCAAACGAAAAAGCAATGCGGATAGACATGCGCGAGAGTGCTGCTGAAATGTTAGAGGCGGCTGGATTCAAAAACGTGAACACGTATGATAATCCGAATAACATTGGATTGGGTATTCATGAAATGGGTACAGCCCGAATGGGGAATGATACGAAGACTTCTGTGCTGAATAAGTGGAACCAGGTGCATGAAGCAAAAAATGTTTTTGTAACAGATGGTGCCGCTATGACTTCATCGGCTTGTCAAAACCCATCGCTCACCTACATGGCACTTACTGCGCGCGCTGTTGATCACGCAGTAGGTGAATTGAAAAAAGGAAATTTGTAACGAATTCTCAAACACAACAAGTATGAATAGAAGAGAAGCAATTCAACGAACAGCCCTCGTGTTGGGTTATACCATAACAGGCTCGGCCTTAACGGGAGTATTGAATGGATGCAAAGCATCGCCCGAGCTTAACTTTCAACCTGTTTTTTTTACAAACGATCAGGCAAGTTTGGTAGGTGAAGTGGCAGAAATCATTTTACCAAAAACCACTACGCCCGGAGCTAAAGATGTAGGTGTACCAGGTTTTATCGACAGCCTGCTGAAAGAGGTGTATCAAAAAGATGAGCAGGATGCATTCTTAGCAGGACTTGCCGAGTTTGATGCAGATGCTGAAAAAACTTACGGCAGCAAATTTATTGACTGCAGTGCAGACGAGCAGAAGGCGCATTTTAAAAAACACCACGATGCAGCGTTGGCTCAATCCTCCGGTAGTGATTCTTCCGGGTTGGTGGAATACGGGTGGGGGTAAGGATAAACCCTTTGTGTTGAAAGTGAAAGAACTTACGCTGCTCGGGTTCTTTACTTCCGAAGCCGGAGCTACTCAAGTGTTGCAATACAATCAGGTGCCGGGTCCATTTCAGGGCTGTGTACCATTAGAGACTGTAGGCAAAACGTGGGCTACATAACAGGTTATGGTACTTCAAGCAACTTCTCAACATCCTCATCGCCTTCCAAATTGCGCATCTGATTTAAAATCCAAGGGTAACGTCTGTTAATATAATTGGAGGGTGGTTGTACGCTGTACTTCTTGGGGTTGGGTAAACAGGCGGCAATCATAGCAGCTTCGGTGCGCGTAAGTTTTTTGGCGGGCTTCTTAAAATATTTCTGAGCCGCAGCTTCAATCCCAAAAATCCCTTTGCCCATTTCAGAAACGTTGAGATACATTTCTAAAATCCGTTGCTTGCTCCATACCAACTCAATCATAAAAGTAAAATACACTTCAAGTCCCTTGCGCAGCCAACTTCGGCCTTGCCATAGGAATACATTCTTGGCTACTTGTTGACTAATAGTAGAGGCACCGCGGATTCGTTTCTTATTATCTGTTAGAGCCTTTTGAATCGATTTTAAATCAAACCCATTATGATCAGGAAAGAGTTGATCTTCGGAAGCCATTACAGCTAATCGAATGTTGGGCGACATGTCTTCGAATTTTACATAGTCGCGTTTCAAGCCGTTGCCTTCGAGCCAACTGCTTAGTTGCGTTACGGTAATAGGCGGGTTTATCCACTTAAGTATAACGATATAAACAAGCTGCGCCACAAACAAGATGATAAACAGCTTGCGCATTTTTCGGTACAACCGCTTAAAGAAATTGCTCACAAACCAAAGATAGTTCTCTGTGATCTCTCCGCGCCCTTGGTGGTGAGAAAATTTATTTCAACGATTTAAGAAATGTAAGGCTCTGTGGGATTTGCTCTACGGAATGTGAAGATTCGTCTTCAATGAAAAAATGTTTTACTCCAACTTTACGGGCGATCTTCATTATTTCTTTGATGCCAACATCACCGGTGCCAAGAACAACATTACTTTCATCATCCCCATGGCCCGATTGACTATTAGGTACAAAAGAGCCTCTGAATTTTCAGAGGCTCTTTGTTTTCTGATTCTTTATTTTCTAGGTATCAATCCATCTCTGTTTGCTGCTAGCCATGCAAAGGCTGCTGTGATTACTGCATTTTGTTTTAAATCGTCTTCAACTACTTTATCATATACATCCATACTGGTATGATGGGTACGAGAACTATATTCAATCGGATCCTGAATAAACTGGAATCCGGGCAACCCGATTGCATCGAAGCCCACATGATCAGTAGATCCTGTGTTTCTATAGGTAAGAGTGCTTGCGCCCATTTTCTCAAAAGGTTTTAACCATTCACGAAAAATAGGACGAACGGCTTCATTGCTTTGCATATAAACCCCTCTATATTTTCCGGTTCCATTATCCATATTAAAATAGACAGAAAATTTTTCTCCGGCAGGAGTCAACTTAACAGAATCGAACGGTGCGGTTTTGTCGAGTCGTTCTCCCAAAATTCTTTTTACATAATTCCGTGAACCTAGTAGCCCTTGCTCTTCGCCTCCCCACAATCCAATACGAATAGTTCTACGTGGACTGATTCCTAATGACTTGATAATCCGCATTGCCTCCATCATTACAGAAGATCCTGATGCATTGTCAGTAGCACCTGTACCTGCATGCCATGAATCTAAATGGGCTCCAATCATTACAACTTCATCTTTAAGATCGGTGCCCGGAATTTCTGCTATCACATTAAACCCAGGTGCAGCAGGCGTGAATTCTGTTTCCAATGTCAACTCAAGTTTTACCGCCTGACCCTTTTTTATTTGTCTTACCATCCGGTTATAATGTTCATCAGCCACAATGATTTGTGGTAATATTTTAGGAACGCTTGGACTTTGAGCACGAACGCGTTTATCGAAAGGTACATTTGGAGCATAAGGCACAGTAACTGAACCCACCAGAACAGTACCGTCTTCAAGGCGTGATGAAGGACTGGCTTCCAATACAGCGATAACACCTTCTTTCTGCAAGAATTCCCATTTTGCAAAAATCAATTGCTGTTGGCCAGGATTGCCAAAAAATCTTCGACCACCACCACCAACTGATTCAGTGGGTCCAGCATTGGCCATCGTTAATAAAACACTATCGCTAAAGCGAGATGCGTCTGGTTTAAAGCCAGGATGGACAGGCATGGTAGAACTAAAGAGAACAATCTTACCCTTTAGCTTGCCCTTATATTTTTCAAGATCTGATTCTTTTTCAACGTCAAGATAAACTGCTTCAGTTTGAACAGTTCCTTTTATTCCGGGAGTCCAGGCTTTTGGATAACCGATGATGGGTGAATACACTGGACCAAGACTATGCAAACTAAATTTCTTAAGAGACCAACCACGTCCAAATTCATCATCCCATCTATCAAAATGAACATTTTTAAGACCCCAGCCTTCCATGGTTGATTTGGCATATTCGGCTGCTTTTATGTAGTCAGGTGAGTTAGTCAAACGAGGGCCGTGTACATCCGTGAGCATACTCAGAATGTCCATTACCTGTGATTGATCAAACCCCGCCTTCTTAATTTTGGAAATTATAGTGGAGTCAACCTTTTCGCTCTGCTGAGCCAGCAGGCATGATGATATAGCCAGAGCAGCTATAATAAGTAGAGATTTTTTCATAGTAGATTGATTTGGTTCTACAACGAACTTAGAAATCTCCTACCTAAATTTATCACCGATTATATAAATTATAGCCAATGGATGATCCTGATTGCTTCAGGAGTAATGAACTACTTAACTAAAACAGGCAAACTGGTGGCCAGCATAATCAAGTCGGCATCATTTACTTCTTTTTTCTCATCGGCTACAATTAAGAAGTTTTCGTAAAAGGTATTCAAATCATCACCTTCATATGAATAGCCCAAAAGTTCAGCCCGATGTTTCAACGCTGCGCGACCACTACGCGCGGTTAACACAATAGAAGAGGAGGGAACACCTACATCAGCAGGATTTATGATTTCATAGTTCTCGGCATGTTTTAAAAATCCATCTTGATGAATACCTGAACTATGCGCGAATGCATTCTTACCTACAATGGCTTTATTCGCTTGCACCGGCATACGCATCATACCCGATACCAGGTTACTTAATTTATAAATTCGTTCCGCCTTAATGTCGGTGTACAAACCAAGATCTTTGTGTGTTTGTAAAATCAACGCCACTTCTTCCAACGAAGTGTTTCCGGCACGTTCGCCAATTCCATTAATCGTTACTTCCGCTTGACGCGCACCGTTTGTTAATCCGGCCAACGTATTGGCAGTAGCTAATCCTAAATCGTTATGACAATGAACTGAGATAACAGCCTTTTCAATATTCTTTACGTTCTCAACTAAGTATTGAATACGCTTTCCGTATAAATGCGGCAAGCAATAACCCGTTGTGTCGGGAATGTTTACAACATCCGCACCAGCGGCAATAACAGCTTCAATCAATTGTGCTAAGAAGACTAAGTCAGCACGACCTGCGTCTTCAGCAAAGAATTCAACTTCATAACCTTTAGACTTTGCATACTTCACGGCCCACACACCTTGCTCCAACACCTGTTCGCGACTTGATTTGAATTTGTGTTTAATATGAACATCCGAAGAGCCAATACCGGTATGAATCCTTCCACGTTTGGCGTGATGAAGTGCCTCTGCAGCAACATCTATATCGTCCTTTTTTGAACGGGTAAGTCCGCACACGACAGGTTCTTTAACTGCTTTAGAAATTTCTACTACAGAAAGAAAATCACCAGGGCTTGAGATTGGGAACCCGGCTTCAATCACATCCACGCCAATTAACTCAAGTTCTTTAGCAATGATAACTTTTTCTTCTGTTTTTAATTGACAGCCCGGTACTTGTTCGCCATCGCGAAGGGTTGTGTCGAAGATTTGAATTTTCTGTGCCATAATTTTCTGGTTACTAGTTATTGGATACTGGTTCATGAATGGTTGCAATGTGATTTACAATGATTGCACCCATCTGTTGAGTATCTAAAATCTTTTCTTTTGAAGTTTTATTATTTGCAATGTCGGTAGTGCGATAGCCTTGTTTTAAAGTTTGCTCTACCGCTTTAATCACTAAGTCAGATTCTTCTTTCAATCCAAACGAAATATCTAAGAGTAATGCGACAGATAAAATGGAAGCCAATGGATTTGCAATTCCCTTTCCTGTAATGTCGTGTGCACTGCCGTGAATGGGTTCATACAATCCAACTTTATCACCAACAGATGCTGATGCAAGCATGCCCATTGAGCCCGCAATCTGCGAAGCTTCATCAGTAAGGATATCACCAAATAAATTTCCGGTAACAACTACATCAAAACTGCGTGGATTTTGAATAAGCTTCATAGCTGCAGAATCAATAAATTGATGCTCCAACTCTACGTCAGGATATTGTTTGCCAATTTCCTGAACTACTTCGCGCCACAAGCGTGAACTTTCAAGCACGTTAGCTTTATCTACGGAAGTAACTTTCTTTCTGCGGGTGCGTGCAGCTTGAAATGCTTTATGTGCAATGCGCTCAACTTCATAGCGTTGATAAATCATTAAATCAAAAGCAGTGTTGCCGTCATCTTTTCTTCCCTTCTCACCAAAGTACACATCGCCAGTTAGTTCGCGGAAGAATAAGATATCAGAGCCTTTTAAGATTTCAGGTTTGATGCTGGAGGCTTCCAATAACTCATCAAATAATTTAATCGGGCGAAGATTAGCATAGAGCCCTAACTCTTTCCTCATTTTTAACAGCCCTTGTTCAGGTCTTACTTTTAACGTAGGATCGTTATCATATTTAGGATGACCCACTGCTCCGAATAAAATTGCATCACAGTTTTTAAGTTTAGCAAGCGTTTCATCCGGTAACGGATTACCCGTGGCTTCAATGGCATCATGACCAATGGTTGCTTCATCAAACTCAAATTCATGACCAAATACTTCGGCAATTTTTTCCAACACCCGCTTTCCTTCGGTAGTAACTTCTTTACCGATTCCATCACCTGGTAGTATGACTATTTTCTTCTTCATTCCTAATTAATGTGCTAAATCAAATTCTCTAATCTCTTTATTCAAACTCAACAAGTAATCGATATCATCATACCCGTTGGTCAAACATATTTTTTTATAAGGGTTGATATCAAAATTTTCTGAGTGACTGTCGAAACTGATTTTCTGATTTTCTAAATCGACTATTACTTGCGTATCGGGGTTTGATTGGATTGTATCCAATAGTTTTTTCAAAAATGAATCTGAAACTACCACTGGCAACACCGCGTTATTCAATGCATTATTTTTAAAGATGTCAGCAAAGAAACTAGATACGACTACTCTAAATCCATAATCATAAAGTGCCCAGGCTGCGTGTTCGCGACTGCTTCCACACCCAAAGTTTTTTCCGGCCACTAAAATCTTTCCTGAGTATGAAGGATTGTTTAATGCAAAATCTTTATTGGCAATTTCTTCTCCCTTCTCCTCTGGAGAGGGGGCGGGGATGAGGTTATATCGCCAGTCGCGAAACAAATTTTCACCAAAGCCCTCTCGTGTGGTTGCTTTTAAAAATCTAGCTGGGATAATCTGATCCGTATCAATGTTTTCATTAGGCAGCGGAACTGCCTTTGATTTTAATAATGTGAATTTTTCTTTACTCATAATCTCACCCTCGTCTCTCTCTCCAAAGGAGAGGGGTGGACTCCTTTGCATTAAATTTTATTTGAACCTTGGCAACCATCTCTATCAGTTTAAAAATTCTCTTACATCCGTAACCTTACCTGTTATTGCAGCGGCAGCAGCACTTAATGGACTTGCCAAAAATGTGCGCGACTTAGGCCCTTGTCTTCCTTCAAAATTTCTATTGGAAGTACTAATACAATATTTTCCTGCAGGAATTTTATCTTCATTCATACCTAAACATGCGGAGCAACCGGGGTCACGTAATTCAAAACCGGCAGCTTCAAAAATTTTGTCAAGCCCTTCTTTTTTGGCTTGTTCTTGCACTTGCTTGGAGCCGGGAACAACCCATACTTCTACATTGGCTGCCTTTTGCTTTCCTTTTACCAATGAAGCAACTTCGCGTAAATCTTCAATGCGTGCATTGGTACAACTTCCTATAAATACATAATCAATAGATTTTCCAAGGAGTGCTGTTCCTTGTTCCAACCCCATGTACTCCAATGATTTCTTAAACGAAGTTTGTTCGCTTATTTCTTTTAATTCTTCAGCAGTAGGAATGCGATCAGTAACCTTCATGCCCATGCCTGGATTGGTTCCGTAGGTTATCATGGGTGTGATGTCAGTTCCATCAAACGTAAGAACCTGATCATAGGTAGCGCCTGCATCAGTAGCTAAAGCCTTCCATTCAGTCACGGCTTTTTCAAAGGCCTCACCTTGTGGTGCAAACTTTCTTCCCTTTATATAATTAAAGGTAGTTTCATCAGGAGCAATTAAGCCGCCACGTGCGCCCATTTCAATACTCATATTGCAAATGGTCATGCGCGCCTCCATCGATAAACTTTTGATCGCTTCGCCAGTGTACTCAACAAAAAAGCCAGTGGCTCCACTGGCTGATATTTTTGAAATGATGTATAAAATAATATCCTTGCTGACCACACCTTTACCCACCTTACCCGTGATCTCAATCTTCATGGTTTTAGGTTTGTATTGCAAGATGCATTGTGTAGCCATTACTTGCTCTACTTCGGAAGTACCAATACCAAATGCAATGTTTCCAAACGCACCATGTGTGGAAGTATGACTATCCCCACACACAATCGTCATTCCCGGTAAGGTTAATCCTAACTCAGGTCCAATGATGTGGACAATGCCTTGAAAGGGATGACCCAAATCATATAACTCAACGCCAAAGTCTGCGCAATTTTTTCTAAGTGTTTCTACCTGATGTCTCGATAAGGCTTCTTTGATAGGAAGGTGCTGATCCTTTGTTGGAACATTGTGATCAGCCGTGGCAGTTGTGCGTTGAGTATTAAAAACTTTAATGCCTCGTTTCCTTAAGCCATCAAAGGCTTGTGGGCTCGTAACTTCATGAATGAAATGACGGTCGATAAATACAGCATCCGGGTAACCGTCTGCATGTTTCACCACATGCTTGTCCCAGATTTTTTCAAAAATTGTCTTTGGTTTTTTCTCGCTCACAACAATCGTTAGTTTGTTCAAAACTCTATAAAATGAAACTGTCCCGCTTGAGGGCGGGACAGTTCACAGGTTTAGGTTAGGTTATTGGGTAATCATTTTTTGACTTCGCAAATAACACACTAATATGTTAAATCATTACGTATTACTCAAATGTATTTAGGAAAAATTTGAGTTTACACTTACAAGTGTTTGGTATGTATTAGCTAATCAAGGTTGCTTCTGATGTAATGGGTATACTCAACGCTTTTGAAATGATACAATTCTTCTCAGCACCTTTTGTAATCTCTACAAATTTAGCAGACTCAATACCGGGAACTTTACCGGTAATAACAAGATGAACACCTGTGATATCCACACCTTCAAGGGTTACGGTGGCTACTGTATCCAAGGAATCAGCCTTGAACCCGGCCTGTCCTAAGGCAGCACCTACTGCCATCGTAAAACAACCCGCATGAGCTGCAGCTAATAGTTCTTCGGGATTCGTTCCAACACCATTTTCAAAACGAGTATTAAATGAGTATTGGCTTTTGCTTAGTACAGTGCTTGCCGTTGATAGATTTCCTTTTCCAGTTTTGAGGTCTCCCTCCCAATGGGCTGATGCATTACGTTTCATAAATTTTATAATCTTAGTTAAACATTTGTTTTATAATCTTTCTTACCACCACGGCAAGGGAAATTTTATTTCCTTAACGGAGTCCACTACCATATCAGGTTTATAGGCATAGCGAATCAAATTTTCTTTCTTTGTGATTCCACTTAACACAAGAATAGTTTTATAACCCATTTGTACACCTCCGCGAATGTCTGTATCCATCGTATCGCCAATGATGGTAGTCTCTGCGGTTTCAAGTCCCAGTTCTTTTCGCGCAGCGCGCATCATTACAGGGCCGGGCTTACCAACAACAAACGCTTTTATTCCGGTTGCTTCTTCAATCATGGCGCTTGTGGCCGCAATGCCGAGATTATCCCAACCTTTTTTCTTGGGTGAAGGATCTCGGTTGGTAATTACAAATTTTGCTCCAGCCAAAATCATATCGACAGCACGTTGCACCATCTCAAGTGTGAAATTTCTTCCTTCCCCTAGCACTACGAAATCAGGATCGGTATTCACCAATGAGATTCCATTTTCATGAAGAGAGGAAAGCAATCCACCCTCTCCCAATACATAGGCCGTTCCGTTTGGTATTTGACTGGATAAAAATTTACCTGTTGCTAATGCACTCGTATAGATGTGACTTTCCTTAACTGAAATTCCAAGCCTCCCTAGTTTACGCACCGCTTCCAACCTGGTGCGCTGACTATTGTTAGTCATGAACAGGAACGGAATGTTTTCTTTTAATAATCGAGCGATAAAAACATCAGCACCCGGAATCATGGTATCACCGCCATATACAACACCATCCATATCAATTAGTAATCCTTGCGCCATAAAAATTTTATTACCTTAAATCTTTGCCATTAAGATAGCTTTTTAAAATAGGAAGTTGAAAGCTTGTTGTCTATTTGATAAAAATATTCTTTAAATAACGTTTGCGAACATCCCGATAAATATAAAAATCAGAATCTATGGTTGCTATTTCCTTAATGTTATGTTCTTCAGCGGCAACAATTAATGTGGCATCGGCCAAATCCATAGGTACATCTTCAAACTTATTGCACAACTCGATTAATCGGGAGACCGATGAAAATTCAATTTCGGCAAGATGAAGACCACCTCGGTTTATCCACTGCAAAAAAGCAATTTGTGTGCGGACACTAAAGCCCAACATGTGCGATGTTTCTGTTATCACCGGCCAGGTTGTTAGTAGCGAACCCTTGTAGTTTTTTAAGAATTCAACAGATTGAGTATGATAGGAATCACTCTTATCAAAAAGTGCAATCAACGGCCCGGCATCAATGAGAATGCTTTTCACTGAGTAGTTCTTTTACACGTTTTTTATAGGTAGTTGATTTATCTTTTATTCCGCTTCCTTCCTGGCCAAAAAGATCGGCTCCAACATCATAAGGTTTTGAGTTTTTACGATGCTGAACCAAATACAATTCAATAGCCTCTTTAACGACCTGCGATTTGGGTAACCCTTTAATTTCGCAGTACTCGTTTAGTGCTTTTTCTTCGGATGATGTTAGCCTTACGGTAAGCATAAATTCTTATTGTAATACAAATGTATTACAATCTGGTTCGGCAAAGCAAATTATTCCTAAAATGATCTAAATTTGAAATAAAAGGAGGCTTTTAATGATAAACACCTACACT
>CAWBCB010000010.1:0-32804 GCA_963787095.1 uncultured Cytophagales bacterium
CCGGGGAAACGCAGGTTCTCTGAGTAGTAGTTCTGCAGGTCGCCGGCGGCCGCGACCCGGCGCATGGTGGCGATCGACGCCTCGAGCCGTTCGACCAGGGCTATGCGTTCCTGCTGCGGCAGGCGTGCCACGCAGCGCCCGGCAAAGCCGTCGAGCAGGCCGCGCATCTGGTACAGGTCACGGATTTCGGCGGCATCGAGTTCGCGCACGAACGAGCCTGCGTTCTTGCGCGACACCACCAGGCCGGAACTCTCTAGTTCGCGCAGCGCCTCGCGCACCGGCACCCGCGAGACACGCAAGCGGGTCGCGACGTCGGGTTCGTTGATACGTTGGCCTGGTGCCAGCGCGCCTTTGAGGATCAGCGCCAGCACATCATCGCGGACCAGTTTGGCCAGCGAGGTGTCGCGTACCGCCAGGAAATGGTCCGCCGGTGTTTCGCTCAGCCAGGGTGTCGATATGTGCATGATAACGCATATAGTATACGATAAAACGTTACGGATCGAGACGTATTTGCCAATCTGGTGGCGACTGCGCCGTCCGCGCGGGTCCGCTCCGTCGTGGCCGGGCAGCCGTTCAGCACGGGGCGAACGAGGGTTGTTCGGCAGGCAAGCGCGCCGGCGGTGTCCGGGTATGCTCGTGTGCAGTCTGGCCCGCATCGAAGGAGACAAACGATGGACCGAACCTACAAGCAGTCGGATGCCGCGCTGCGGCAACTACGTGCGTTCGGGCTGGCCTATCCGGGCGCCCATACCAAGAGTCCCTGGCCCGGCCATCTGGACCTCGCCGTCAAGGACAAGACCTTTGCCTACCTGAGCCTGGAGGGCGAGCCGCTGCGTATTTCCTGCAAGTTGCCGCACTCGGGTCAGGATGCCTTGTGGCTGCCGTTTGCCAAACCCACGGCCTACGGGCTGGGCAAGAGTGGCTGGGTCACGGCGGAACTGGCCGCGGGCGAGCCGGTGCCGATGGACCTGTTCAAGGCCTGGATCGACGAGAGTTACCGGGCGCAGGCGCCCAAGAGCTGCTGGCCACACTGGCGGGGAAGTGATCCGCCGGCCGGCCCGGTCGGGCCGAACCCGGCTGCGGGCCTGCGGCGGGCGGCCCGCCACTTGCCGGATGCGCCAACGACAAACGGCGCCCGCAGGCGCCTTTGAGTCGTGAACTGCCTTGCGGCAGTCGACGTTTACGCCTTCTTGGCGGCGACCTTGGTGGCCTTGACGGCTTGCTCGGTCATGGCAGCGTAGTTCGACTCGACGGTAGCCATCGCGCTTTTGGCGGAGTTCTGGGCCGACTCGATGGCGTTCTGGCTGGCGCTCACGGTGCTCTTGAACAGGGCCACGGCGGCTTCGCTGCCGGCCGGTGCGTTCTTGGCGATGTTCTCGACCAGGGCCGACAGGTTCTTCTGCGACTCGGCGAAGCTGTCTTCGAACTTCTTGGTCACTTCGGCGCCGGACTCGGCAGGATGGCGACCACGTGGTTGCCGTACGCGGTCGACTTCTCGGCCATCGATTGCAGCGAACCGGTTTGCAGCGACAGGAACTCGGACGGGTCTTTGGCGCCCAGCGACGGTCTGCAGGTTGTCGAAGGACTCGGTCATCATGGCCTTGGAAGCGGCCAGGTTGAGCTCGACCAGTTTCTCGTAGCCGGCGAAGACGTTGTTGCCGAAGGCAGCCATGGCCTGGACGTTGGATTTGTTGGTGGCGATCAGTTGCTCAGGCGTAAAAGTGTTCATGTCATATTCCCTAGGTTGGTGTTGCGGGCGCCCGGCCACGGATGGCGGCAGGACACATGTTGCAGCCTACTTATGTTGCAGTGCAGCATGACGCAAGTTTACGGAAGAATTGGCGCCGACGCCAGCTTTTTGTTGCATTGCAGCAAATTTTAGGGACCCGGGACTATTGGGCCTCCTGCAGCGGGCGGCGCCCCGCCCGCGGCGCTGGCGCGCGGTCTTACAGCAGCTTGCGCTTGATCTTCCGGTCCCAGTCGCGGCTGAAGATCAGCGTGTCGCCTTCGTAGGCCTCGAGCCGGCCGGTCACATGCCAGTGGGTCTTGCTGGCGCGCATCGCCGAGTAGGTTTCGGTGCGCACCTTCCAGTCGCCGCGCGAGCGCTCCTCGGTCCAGTGGCATTCCTGGCGCGCCGACAGCGGGTCGTCGGGATGGATGCGGTAGGTCTCGCGGCCGACGGCGCCATAGGTCAGGCCGTGTTCGGCGATGGTGCTGGCGCCGAAGTCGTCGACGATGGTCAGCGTCTGCTCGCCGGTCTTCTGGTCGATCAGCAGTTCGCGCCGGTTCGACGCCGTGCGCACCTCGGTCAGCTTGACCGGCGGCGCGGCCTCGGGCGGCGCAAACGGTCGGCGCGCACTTCGTTGGGCCGCGGATCTTGCGCACCGGCAGGTCGACAAAACTCGTGCCCAGGTGCAGCGTCAGCGTCGGCGCTTCGGGCGCCGGCCAGATCAGCGGCCAGTAGCTGGTGGAGATCGCGATGCGCAGGCGCTGGCCGCGGCGCACCTTGACCGCCACGTCGTCGAGTTGCAGCCGCACCGTGTAGGTCTTGCCCGGCTCCAGCGGCTCGGGCTGTTCGTGGCTGTCGCGGTGGCACAGGTTGAGCACGCCGTAACTCAGGCGCGAGACCGCGCCGTCCGGCCAGACCGCATTGAGCCGCACCGCGATATTGGCCAGCGGCTTGTCCGAGCTGAGCTTGAGCTGCACCGCGGTGGCGCCGACGATGTCGATGTCGCGCGCCAGCGGCGCGCTGTCGAAGGTGACCGAGCCGGCGTCGTCGCGCCGCTGGTCGCCCGGGAACTCCGGGCCGAGCCAGATGATGCAGTATTCGCCGGCGTCGGCACCGGTGGTCTGCGGCGATGCGACGATGCATTTGCCGGGCGAGCCCTTGACGTCGCCCAGCATGCCGTTGGCATTGAGGTGCAGGCGCTGCAGCGCATGGATGTCCGACGGCCAGTGGTCGTCGCTGACCCAGCGCCCGGCGATCTGCGCCACCGCGGCGCCGGGCCGGCCCGGCTCCATGATGTAGGTGCGGTAGCGCCGGGTCCTTCGTCGACGCCGGTGTCGATGCCCTTGAGCCACTGGTCCCACCAGCGCAGCATCTCCTGCAGGAAACCGATGCGCGGCTCGGGCACGGCGAAATGCGGGTACTTGTGCGCCCACGGGCCGATGATGCCCTTGACCGGCGCCTTGACCGAGCCGACCAGGCGCGGCACGGCATTGGTATAGGCGTCGTTCCAGCCGCCGACGGCCAGCACCGCGGCCTGGATGGCGCCGATGTCCTCGCAGACCGAGCCGTGTTTCCAGTAGGCGTCGCGGTGCGGATGCTCCAGCCACGGGATGGCCAGCAGCGGTTCGTTCTCCAGCCGCTGCAGCCACATCGTCGCGCCAGCGCTCGCCGACCAGCGCCGGATCCGGCGGACGCGACGAATACGCGAACATCGTCGCCGACCAGCCCAGGTTCTCGTTGAGCAGGCAGCCGCCCTTGTAGTGGATGTCGTCGCTGTAGCGGTCGTCGGTCGAGCACAGCGTGACGATGGCCTTGAGCGCCGGCGGCTGCAGCGCCGCGACCTGCAGGCCGTTGAAGCCGCCCCAGGAGATGCCCATCATGCCGACCGTGCCGCTGCACCAGGGCTGCGCGGCCAGCCAGGCGATGACCTCGACCGCGTCGTCCAGTTCCTGCTGCGTGTATTCGTCTTCCATCAGGCCGTCGGAGTCGCCGCTGCCGCGCATGTCGACGCGGACGCAGGCGTAGCCGTGGCCGGCCAGGTAGGGATGGGTCAGCGCATCGCGCACATGGGTGCCGTCGCGCTTGCGGTAGGGCAGGTATTCGAGGATCGCCGGCACCGGCTTCTTGTCGGCATCGGCCGGCATCCAGATGCGGGCGGCGAGCTTGCAGCCGTCGGCCAGCGTGATGAAGGTGTTGGGTGTTTCCCGGATCTTGCGCGGGAAGGTCTTGATGGTTTTCATGGCGGGTCTTTCGTGAGCGCAGACAGTCGACGACCACTGTAGCAGGCCGCACGGTCACTGTCCGGCCGGCGTCACGCGCTGGCGCCGCGCCTGCGCCGTGCCGCATGCAGCCGCGTGCCGGCTCAGCTTTCGGCTGGCTGGGCCGGAAGATCGCGTAGGTGCCGTTGGCCTTGGCCACCAGCAGGTCGCCGCAGTGGATGCTGGAGTCCAGATTGGCCAGGGTCTTGCCGCGGTTGACCAGCGTCGGTGGTGCAGACCAGTTCGCCCTCGCGCACCGGCTTGAAGTAGTTGATCTTGATCTCCACCGTGGCGCAGAGTTCGCCTTCGGCCAGGGTCGGATGGACGGCCGCGCCCATGCCGATGTCGGCCAGCGCAAAGATGACGGCGCCGTGCACGACCTGGTTCGGGTTGAGGTGTTTCTCGTCGACCGTGACCCGGCAACGGCTGTGGCCCGGGCCTTGCTCGAGGTAACGCAGGTCGATCAGTTTGGCGAAAGGGTGGGGCATGGTCGCAGCGCGTCAAGGTGGCGTCAAGGCCGCCGAAGCGGTGATTGTGCGATGTGGCGAGCCTGCACGCAGCCGCGCACGCGACAACCGAATGTGCAGTTGTCCGCAACGGCGGGTCGGGCGCCGTTGTGAGTGAAACTCAATCGGCCGCCGCGAATTTGTCGTTTGACCCATGGGGTGCCTGCGCAAATACTCAGCCTTCATCGGACGGCGCCCGCAAGACAGTTGGTTGGCTGCAACAGAAGAAAGGACATATTCGTGAGCGTGCTGTTTTCCATCGACGACGCGATTGCCGTCGTCACGTTGAATCGACCGGAGGCACTCAACTCCATCGATGGCGAAACCATGCAGGAAATGCTCGCGTTGTGGGACCGCATCCGCAAGGACGACGCCATCCGGGTCGTGATCCTGACCGGCCAGGGCGACCGGGCTTTCTGCACCGGCATGGACTTGAAGAAGACCATGCCGCCCGACGACAGTTATGCCTGCGCTGCCTTTGCCGGCGAAGGGGATCGCTCGTTTGTCGGTTCACTGGCGATGGACAAGCCGGTCATCTGTGCCATCAACGGCTTCGCGCTGGCCGGCGGCCTGGAGTTGGCGCTGGCATGCGACATCCGAATCGCCGTCGAATCGGCCAGTTTCGGCCTGCCCGAAGTCAAGATCGGCAGCATTCCCGGTGCCGGCGGAACCCAGCGCCTGCCGCGCATCGTCGGCATGTCCAATGCGATGCACATGCTTCTCACGGCCGATCGAATCGACAGCGTGGAAGCACTGCGCATCGGCCTGGTCAGCAAGCTTGTTCCGGCCGCTGCGCTGATGGATACGGCGTGCCTGATTGCCCAGAAAATCGCCGCCAACGCGCCGCTGGCGGTGCGGGCGGTCAAGCAACTGGTCGTGCGCGGTGCCGATCTGCCGCTGGCCGCCGCGATCGATGCCGAACGCATGGCCTGGGGCATCCTGCGCAACACCCGCGACCGGATCGAAGGGCGCACTGCATTCCAGCAAAAGAGAAAGCCGGTATATACCGGCTCCTGAGTTCCCGGTTCATCGACACAGCACACGCGCCTGGCGCATATAAAGGAGACGCAATGGATTCGACACGCAGACAACTATTCGTTCGCACCGCTTTGGTGCTGGCAATTGGCGCCGGCCCGATGGGGGCTTTCGCCGTCGACAAGGCGCTGATCGCTTGATATAAATAATTAATCATACTGGTAGAATGGTAGGTGTAGAACGATATAAAAAAATTTTAACAGCGTTACTCCTGGTAGGTATGCTTCCGCTGATCCTTGTAGGATGCAAAGAGGAACCAGAACCTATAGAGCCGGTTCCATTTGTAAGGTTATTGGAAAACCAACGAATGCCTAGCGAAATATTTAAAGTGGATATTAATTATGCGGTATTGCTTCCTGCTGATTATGAGGAATCAACCACGGAGTATCCAGTAGTCTATCTTTTGCATGGGTTTGGCGATAACGAGAAAGCGTGGTACACGAGTGGCGGTATTCAGTACTATTCTGATTTATACAAAGATGAAATTGTACCCATGATCTACGTGATGCCCATTGGGTACAATACGTATTATGTGAATAGATATACTGGGAGTTATCCATACATGGATATGATTACTACCGAATTAGTGCCAACTATTGATGCACTTTTCAGAACAAAAAAAGATAAGAGGGCAAGAGCTGTAATGGGTTATTCAATGGGTGGATATGGTGCGTTGATTCTACCTGTGCTTAATCCTGATGTTTTTACGATTGGTGTACCGTTAAGTATGTCTTTCCGAACTGATGAACAATATCTGGCTGAGCCACAAGGAGTGTTTGATTCGCAATGGGGAGCAATTTTCGGTGGAAAGGGTACAACTGGAGAGGCGAGATTAACGGATTATTATAAAGCACACAGCCCATTTCATCTTTTTAATACAACAAACACAAACCAGTTTGCCGGATTAAAACTTTTGATAGACTGTGGCGATGATGAAGAAACATTGACGATTACAAATGATGCAATGCATGCGGTAATGCGTGAAAATCAAATTCCTCATGAGTATCGCGTACGAAGTGGTGGACATTCCTTTGACTACTGGAAAAAATCTTATCCTGAAGCGTTGAAATTTATTAGCAACGCTGTCCAGGGAATTCAACATCCTTCAGAGCCGGAACCAGTTAATCTTGGTACACTCATTACCGCAAATGATTATGAGTCACTTGAGGTATCAGGGGAATCATTGCGCATTCTAAAGCCCACCGACTATGCATCAAGTACGGCAAGTTATCCGGTTATATATTTTATCCACGATTATAATGAAACGCAAAGAGAAGACAAGGTGATAAAATCTTTTTCGCTTCTCCGCAATAGCATGACCTCAGGAAAAATCCCTCACTCAATTGTTGTTGAGATTCCGGCTAGTGAAAATATTAATAGTATAACGATCAGTCAAATCGTTGCCAAGTTGGATTCAGATTTCCGAACCAAAAAAAGTGCAACCAATCGAATGATTTTAGGGAATTCCAGTGGTGGCTTAATTGGTGCTAAACTAGCCGCTGAGACTTCTGATGTTTTTGGTTCTTGTTTTTTGTTTGATGCAGACTTATCGGGTGAAATAGTGCTGCCGCAAGAAGGCGTATTCTATTATTTGGACATAGCGGATGATGGGAATAACTACAAAGGGTATCATGAATTTTATGATGCAATTCGTGAAAACGAAATTGGATACGAATACAGAGTAAGACAAGGGGGTGCATCGTATCAAGGTTTTTTGAATGGACTGGGTGAATCGCTCACATCCTTAAAGAGTAGGTTAGTTAACTAAGAAGTGAGATGATTAGAAAAGTGATACTATATGTTTTGTTGTTCAGCAGTGCGAACGTGTTTGCACAGAATAACATACGTATCATGGAGGGTCTCACGATGGATAGTAAAATACTGAATCAACGTGTTAAGTATTCTATTATTCTTCCAGAGGATTATAATAGCAATCAAAAATCTTATCCTGTAGTCTATCTACTTCATGGTTTGGGTGATGATGAGTCTTCCTGGTTAGAATATGGTCGTGTTAATCAGTATGCGGACGGAGCTGTGAGACGGGGGAAATTCAGCCGATGATTTATATAATGCCACAAGGGTTCCGAAATTATTATGTGAATGACTATACGGAAAAATTCATGAATTTTATGATGCAATTCGTGAAAACGGAATTGGATACGAATACAGAGTAAGACAAGGGGGTGCATCGTATCAAGGTTTTTTGAATGGACTGGGTGAATCGCTCACATCCTTAAAGAGTAGGTTAGTTAACTAAGAAGTGAGATGAGTAGAAAAGTGATACTATATGTTTTGTTGTTCAGCAGTGCGAACGTGTTTGCACAGAATAACATACGTATCATGGAGGGTCTCACGATGGATAGTAAAATACTGAATCAACGTGTTAAGTATTCTATTATTCTTCCAGAGGATTATAATAGCAATCAAAAATCTTATCCTGTAGTCTATCTACTTCATGGTTTGGGTGATGATGAGTCTTCCTGGTTAGAATATGGTCGTGTGAGTCAGTATGCGGACGGAGCTGTGAGACGGGGAGAAATTCAACCGATGATTTATGTAATGCCACAAGGGTTTCGAAATTATTATGTGAATGACTATGCGGAAAAATTCATGTATGAGGATATGTTCATTAAGGAGCTTATTCCTTATATGGATAAAAAGTACAGAACAATTCCTAACAAAGAGCACCGTGCTACTATGGGGTACTCAATGGGTGGTTACGGTGCATTACTACTTCCGTTGAAACATCCAGAGGTATTTACGGTTAGTGTTCCGTTGAGCATTTCGGTTCGCACAGATGAACAATATAAAACTGAAGACGCATCAGGATGGGATGAGCAATGGGGGAGATTGTTCGGTGGTGTAGGGTTAACAGGAGAGGAAAGAATTACAGATTATTACAAGCAATATTCGCCTTTCCATATTTTTAAAGAACGAGATCTCACAAAATTAAAAGCGCTTAAACTCTACATCGATAATGGCGATGATGAATACACATTATCAAGAAGCAATGAAGAGCTACACATGTTACTTCGTGATCGAAAATTCCAACATGAATTCAGAGTTAGAAATGGAGGGCATGAATTTTCGTACTGGCGGGAAGCCTTGCCGAATGGGCTTCGCTTTATTAGTGATGCCTTTAACGGAAAGAAATACCGGGGAGATATAAAATCAGCAGAGCATACTGTTCGATCCGCGGTTGACAGCAAGGTCATTAAAGAGGGTCAATATGAAATTGTATTGCCGGAAGAGTACAGTATCTCCAACCGTTTATATCCAGTTCTTTTTTTTATCGGAAGTTTTGACTCCCAGGTAAAGCGTGACATTGTTGGTGAAATTCAAAGTGCTATTCAATCTGATCGCCTGTCGCCAGTGATTGTGGTTTTTATTAATGAGGATGAAAAGGGGCTTGTAGAAACGATCATTCCTTATATGGAAAAGAATTACAGGGCTAGAGGAGGATATCGTTTTCGTGCTTTAATAGGATATAAAGAAGGGGGTGTGACAGCAATGAAATATGCACTTACACCAGAAACTTTTACATCGTGTGTCGTTTTCGATGCGCCATTGAATTGTGAATTCATGAAAGAAGAATTTGGTAAAAATAAAAAGGTACTTCAGCGTACGTGGTATTTTATCAATACAACAGACAATAGTAAAAACTATCAAGCGAATGGTTGCGCACACATTTTTTTGCGGGAGGAAGATATCTATCACGAATATCGGGTTCGAGAAAGCAGGGAAGGAAAAACAAACTTTTTTGATGGACTATCTGAAGCATTAAATTTTACACAAAGAAAAATTCACAGATAACTAAATACAACTATGTACATTATTAGTAGTTACTCGATTGCCGTGTTCTTTACCATCATCACCATGCTGTGCTGGGGGTCGTGGGGGAATACTCAAAAACTAGCAGCCAAAACCTGGCGCTTTGAATTATTTTATTGGGATTATGTAATTGGAATTCTGATCCTCTCGATTGTCTTTGGACTGACGCTCGGAAGTACAGGCGAACAAGGACGCGGTTTTATAGAAGACCTGGGACAAATAAGTAATAGTGCAATATGGAATGCAATTTTAGGAGGTATAATTTTTAATGCTTCTAATATTTTGCTTTCTGCCTCTATTTCAATTGCCGGTATGGCAGTAGCCTTCCCGCTGGGTGTTGGAATCGCGCTGGTGTTGGGAGTGGTTGTCAATTATATGAGTACACCAAAAGGCGATCCTGTTTTGCTTTTTATTGGTGTGGCCTTGATTATGATTGCTATCATTTTGAATGGAATTGCTTCCGGCAAAATGGCAAAGGGCGATAAAAACTCTTCATCAAAAGGAATTTGGCTTGCCCTAATTGCCGGAGTACTGATGTCTTTCTTTTATCGATTTGTTGCTTCTGCAATGGATGTCAACAGTTTTGAATCTCCAATGCAAGGATTGGCAACACCGTACACCGCCTTTTTCATTTTTGCGATCGGAATTTTCGCCAGCAATTTTGTTTTCAATACCATTATCATGAAAAGGCCCTTTGTTGGGCAACCGGTTACATACAACGAATATTTTAAGGGCAGCCTTTCGACACATGGGGTAGGTATAATCGGTGGATTAATCTGGGGGCTTGGAATGATTTTGAGTATTCTTTCTGCAGGCAAAGCAGGAACAGCAATTTCTTATGGGCTAGGTCAAGGTGCTACAATGGTAGCTGCGCTGTGGGGTGTATTTATATGGAAGGAATTTAAAGGTGGTGGTAAGGCAGTCGATCTGTTATTGTTTGCAATGTTCTTGCTTTTTATTTCAGGGTTGGTACTGATTATTATTTCTGGAGGGAACTAGCTAGTACCGTAGCTATCTTAAAAAAGAGTGAATGGAATCTGATTTTTAAAATAATATAAAATAAACTAAACAATTAAACTATGAAAAAGTATCTAATGTATTTAAGTATGGCTGTACTTGCTTTTAGTATGGTGCTGATGAGCTCATGTAGTGATGATGACGGTGGAGACGCACCGGTTGTGGAGCCTTCTCTAATTAAGTCAATCGCTATTGACTACTCGGGAGGTAAGGGTGATGAAGTTGAAAAGTGGGAATTTATTTATGATGCTAACGATCGAGTTGAAAGCATTAATAATTATTGGAATGGTGATTTAGATGATGTAATTACATATAACTATTCTGTTGCCGGAAAACTCACAATAACTAAAAGTGGTAACCCAACTGTTTACACATTGGATAGCGAAGGTCGTGTAACAAAGGAGCTATGGAATGAGGCAGGTACAGAATATCAAGGATATCAATATAATGCGGATGGAAGAATGATAAAAGTAATTGAGCATTATGATGGAACGGATCATTTAAAATATGATTTGACCATCGTAAACGGAAATGTTACAAACAGAATCCGATATGAAGATAACGGAGTAACCGTGAGAGAGGATAGAGAATTTTCGTACACAATTGGTGATAACCTAAGCGGTATTCATCAGATTTATCAGATTGATTCAGAATGGAAAAATGTAGGCGGTACTTTTGGAGAGCAAAGCAAGAAACTTGTAGGTTCATATGTGCGCCACGTGACTGATGATCCTACTTCAAGTTTTGGTGCAACGTACACCTACACCTTTGATGCAAAGAATAGGGTTGCCACACAAACGAAGAATGGAACCAGCAGTGGAGGTCCATTTTCTGAGGCATGGGAGTATACCTATTATGAGGATTAATTTTTCATCCTAGGAAAGTATTAGGTTAGGGTTGGGTAAAAGCTATTGGCAATTATTGTCAATAGCTTTTTTTATATGTGCAAGTGACAATCTTTAATGTAGCCTTAATTTTATTTATCAGGGATGGGGCGAGGAATGTATCCCTATTGGAATTCTTTTTACCAATCAAAAATGAGATTTGTCCTTATAATCTTGAATGTCATTTTGAGTCTTCATGAAATTATTGCAGATTTTGAATTGGATAATATGTTCTTTTTTATACGATAAAGACATTTTTTATGAAATATCGTGAATTACTAATATTTCTAAACCCGCAATTCCTTTGAGGTGCGTTTTTTTCAGAAGGTCTTGAAATATTCAGTTGCTAAAATTACTATCTTGAAGCTCTTACAGGTTTCATGACAAGAGCTACATCACCTTCCTACACCTACTCCAACCGTGTACAATTAATTAGGGGTGGACAGGAATTTTTTAAGATTCTGAGTTCAAGGATTGCAGAGGCGGAAAAAAGTATCTATCTCCAATTCTATATTTTTGACGAAGATGAAACAGGGCGTAGTGTTGCAAAAGATTTGATTGCTGCTGCCAGGCGGAACGTGAGCGTTTATGTGCTTCTTGACCGATATGCATCCAGCGATCTTTCATCCGATTTTATTCAGGAATTAAAAGATGCAGGTATTCATTTTCATTGGTTCACTTCCTTTTTTAAGAATAAAAAATTTTACATTGGCAGGCGCCTTCACCACAAAGTAATTGTGATTGACAGCGCAAAGAGTTTTGTCTGTGGACTGAATATTAGCAATCGTTATAATGACGTTAATGGCAATGCTGCATGGCTTGATTGGGCTGCGTACACAGAAGGAGCTACCTCACTTCAATTAGAACAAATATGTAAAAGGCGAATACGCGATCACTCATCATCAACAAGTAAAAGTGAGGCAGATGCAAATACTAAACAAGAATATGCTGTCAAGGTATGCGTAAACGATTGGGTGTCTCAAAAGTCGCAAATCACGACCAGTTATTTAAAAGCTATTCGAACTGCCTCTACCTCTATTCATATTATGTCTCCTTATTTTCTTCCGGGTTACCAATTTCGTAGTGCACTGAAGCGGGCTGTTAAGCGTGGGGTTAATGTTCAATTGGTGCTTGCAGGAAATTCAGATATACCCTTTGGTAAATATGCAGAACGCTATATGTATGAGTGGTTGCTAAAGAATAATATTAAAGTATATGAATATCAACCAAGCATATTGCATGGAAAAATTGCTACATGTGATGGTGAGTGGACCAGTGTGGGATCATATAACGTCAACAACCTAAGTGCTTATGCGAGTATCGAACTAAATCTTGAGATAAAGAATAAGATTTTTGCTCAGAATGCTCAAAGTCTGTTAGGAGAAATTATTCAGAATGATTGTCATCAAATAACGAAACAAGTATATAACTACGAAACCAATATGTGGAAACGTTTCGTCTATGGATCGATGTATAATTTTATGAGGTTGATGTTATTTATTTTTACATTTCGTAAACCTCATCGCGAATAAATGGATTCGATTACGCACATTGCTATAGGAGCACTTATTGGAGATGCCCTCGTAGGGAAGACCCTCGGCAAACGTGCGCTTATTATTGGTGCTGTTTGTCAAAGTATTCCGGATATTGATTTTATCTGCGCCTTCTTTCTTTCGCCCACAGAAAATTTGCTGGTACACAGAGGATTAACCCATTCGTTTCTGTTTGGAATTTTCATTACGATCATCCTTTCATGGTTTGCCAACCGATGGCAACGTTCACCTGATTTTGGTATAAAGAAGTGGATGTGGTTTATAGGAGCGGAAATCTTGGTTCATCTGCTACTTGATTCATTGAATGCTTATGGGGTAGGTTGGTTGGAGCCTTTCTCCAGCAAGCGATTTTCTTTTAACGTTATCTTCGTGGCAGACCCGCTATATTCTGTCTGGTTGGGAATTGCCTGCCTGGGTATGTTGCTTGTTTATAAGAACCATGAAAAACGGAAGAGATATGTATTACTTGGGTTAGTGGTTAGTTCCTTGTACCTGTGCGTTTGTCTGGTTAACAAAACAATCATCAACAAGAGAATTGAATCAACATTAAAAAGTAAGGGCATAGAATGGAAGCGATATTTTGCAACACCCACGGCATTCAATAATATGTTATGGTATTGCGTAGTTGAAATGGATTCGTCCTATTATATAGGGTATAGCTCTATCTGGGATGCATCACCAGAAATTTCATTTAGTAAATTTGATCAACAACGCTACCTAATCGAGAACACTTCGGATGATACGGAAATAAAAAATCTGATTCAGTTTTCGAATGGATATTTTACCGTTGAACGACTGGAGGGTGAGTCTTTACTTTTTAACGATTTACGTTTTGGTCGTATTGCCGGATGGCAAAATCAGGCTACCGGATTTTCGTTTCATTATTACCTTAAAAACCCCGATCAAAACCTGTTAGTGATTCAAAGAGGAAGGTATGCAGAGTGGAACGCCCCCACGATGAAGTCTCTCGTAATCAGAATACTGGGAGAGTAGGAAGCATCCAGAGGACTAGTGCAATCGAAACCAATATTAAATCAATAAATGGGGAAGGAAAACTTAAGGATAATCCTCCTGGTACACCGGGTAATCCAGAAGACCCTATGAATTTCCGAGTAACCTTTGCTGAATTTATAAATGGAACTTTTGAAGTATTAGCTAATCGAAATATTTTCAATTCGGCCTATAAGTTTGTAAATATTAATGCCTGGGATGAAGATGGAGCCCCTTCACCCGTGTTGGTTCAAACCTTTAAGAAAACAGGAAATTCGTATTCTGATTTTTCTGCCATTACAATCCCGACTTCGGGCAGCAGATCAAGTTTAACTAACCAAATTCCGACAACGGTCGTGCGCAAGGGTGAGGCGAATAAATCGTTTTCGAATGCATTGAAATCTTTACTTAATCGTTAAAAGAAATAATAATTGGCTATTTGCAGTATAAGGGCTAATTGCAATTAAAATTTTTAACTGCTTAAACTATTTGTGTCTTTAGTGTGTCTAAACACTAGTACATAACTTATTATACATTAATTATGAGAATTCAGTTAAATACCTTGTCAATTAAGAGCGGCTTATTTGTTTTTTTTATTCTTTCAATTTTTATCCTTTCGGGATGTTTAAATAAAAATGTAGAAGATCCCATCACTCCTGAAGAATTTCTTAAAAACGCACTGGAAGTTGTTGATAAGACAAAACTTGCATCGGATTTAACAGTAATTGATGATTCACTGGAAATGTGGGATATCACTCCGATGGTTTTTATTGAGCCGAAAGGAGTGCGCTACACCATTGATGAAGCGGGCCCTGTTGATGCCGTTAAGCCTACATTAAGTAGTATTATCAAATTTAAATACACCGGCAAATTCTTAAAAACCGGAGTTGTATTTGATACCTCAGAGAATACTAGTGCCAAATTTGTGGAGTCCTATCTGTATGGCCTTATCATCGGTTTTCAAACAACACTGCCACTATTAACGAAGGGAACGAAGGCAACCTTATACATTCCTTCGGGCTATGGGTATGGCGCTTTTGATCGAACAAATGATCTGGGAGTGGTGGTAATTCCAAAGAATTCAAATCTGATTTTTGAAATCGAAATAATAGATGTGAGGTAATTACCCGTTAATCACAAATCGATAAAAAACCCAATCAGAATGAAGATTGGGTTTTTTATTTAACTTCACTTTATGAAAGTATGGTTAGGTTCTATTCTGATGGTTGCACTGGTTGTAGCCTGCTCCAATGAAAAAAAGAAAGTTATGGAAGATAGTTCGGTTGATTCTTATAAGACACTTCAGTCTGAAACCGATACATTAACAAACAACAAGGGTATGACGGCAATTATTACTCCCTTTGGAGGGAAGTTAATGTCGTTAACAGTGCCTGACCGGAATGGAAAATCTGGAGATGTTGTGCTTGGATACGAGTTAGCTGATGAATACATAAAAGGCAACCCATATTTTGGAGCGCTTATCGGGCGGTACGGAAACCGAATTGCCAAAGGAAAATTTTCAATTGATGGAAAGGAGTATCAATTGGCCACCAACAACGGTGCGAATGCACTACATGGCGGCCCCGTAGGATTTCATAATCTGCTTTGGCAAAAGAAAAGCACAAGTTCAAATCAACTAATATTAACCTATTTCAGTAAAGATGGTGACGAAGGCTACCCGGGTAATTTGAATGCACAGGTAACCTATACATTAACCGATGAAAATGAGTTGATGATTGATTATGAAGCAGTAACCGATGCACCCACTATTGTTAATCTTACCCATCATTCTTTTTTTAATCTCGCTGGCGAAGGCAGTGGCGATATTTTGAATCATCTGATGATGATCAATGGCGATAGGTTTACACCAGTAGATACAGGATTGATCCCAACCGGAGAATTGAAATCAGTAAAAGGCACTCCATTCGATTTTACCACCCCAACCTCAATTGGTAAACATATTGACGAAGCTAATGAGCAACTAAAAAACGGAAAAGGATATGACCACAATTGGGTACTTACAAAAAAAGCGAATGAACTTTCATTGGCGGCTACGGTTGCCGAGCCAACTTCTGGCCGGGTAATGGAAGTGTGGACTACCGAACCGGGGTTGCAATTTTATTCTGGTAATTTTTTAGATGGAAAAAATATTGGGAAAGGTGGCAAAAGATATGAATATCGTACAGGTTTTTGTTTAGAGGCACAACACTTTCCTGATTCTCCCAATCACCCTGATTTCCCTTCGACCGTACTAAGACCTGGGGAGAAATATTCACAGAAAACTATTTACAGGTTTAAAACAGAATAGCAGAATCAACAACGCTTTATTATTCCTTTCCGCACGATTCATGTATGTGAATGAGTAATACTATTTGTTAAAACAAGCGGGATGTGTTGTCTGATTACATCCAACGATGGCTTAACACCTTGTTACATAAGTCCAGATAATACGATTTGAGCAAAAAAAAAGTGTTTATGATTTGGATCATAAGCCCCAGTAGGATTATCAACAATCTTTGATGACCTGCTATGAAAAGAAACCGCATCCCATCTTGCATTACGGATTCCAAATTCTCTCTGGAATCCAATTTTTTTGGGTTTTCAATTGAACAAATCATCCAAAAAGATGACGAATGTCATTCATTACCAAGTTCATCAAGTGTTGCTTTGCCTAAGCAAGTTTCAAGAAATATGATTGATTCAGGAATACTTAAAAAGTACGGTGCTAAAGAAATCAACTTTCAAAAAGATGAGGTGATTTTCTGTGAAGGAGAAGAGGCATTAAACTATTTTCAGATTAAATCAGGATCTATTAAAATGATCACCAATAGCCCTGAAGGACAAGAATTTATTCAGGGTATTTTTAAAACAGACGATAGCTTTGGGGAGCCACCGCTTCTCTGTTCCTTTCCTTATCCAAGCATTGCTGTTGCCTTGGAACCTACAATAATCTATAAACTGAGTAAGGATAACTTTTTTTCCTTGTTGCGTGAAAATTTTGAGATTCATCTCGAAATGGATAGAGTACTATGCCAGCGACTTCGATATAAGTCAATGATATTGTCTGAGATTTCGTTTCATAATCCTGAACATCGAATTATGAGTTTGCTTACTTTTTTGAAAAACGAATCAAAAGATCACAATAAAATTGTAAAAATTTCAATGGTTCGTCTGAAGCATCAATACGTAGTACCCTACACACGACAGCAATTAGCCGATATGAGTGGCCTGCGCGTTGAAACAGTAATAAGAACAATCAAGAAGATGGAGGGTGATGGGAAACTGAAAATAGTTAAAAGGAAAATCACACTATAAACCAATAAAATAAATAACTATGAAATACTTTTTAGGACTTGCACTTGCCGCGATGCTCTTTTCGTGCGCACCCGACAAACCATCACAAACAGAAGAAAAGCCTGACATAAATAAAAGCGCAGTAGAGGCTATCATGGACCCAACTAAAGGGATTGGCGCAATAAAAAATGTAACGCTTGAAAATCCTTTGGATCAAGAACGAGTAAAGCGTGGGGTTGCCATTTATGAAATGAAATGCCAGGCGTGTCACAAACTAACCGATCAACGAATAGTAGGGCCGGGTTGGAAAGGCGTAACAAAGCAACGTAAGCCTGAGTGGATCATGAACATGATTACCAATGTAGATGTCATGCTTGAGCAAGATGAAGAGGCACAAAAGCTTTTGGAACTTTGCTTGATGCGTATGCCGAATCAAAATATGTCGATTGGGGATGCGCGCGATGTGTTGGAATTCATGCGCCAGAATGATGGCGAAAAATAAAACCCTAAATCTAAGTTTATGAGACCCTACCTGTTAATTTTTCTTATTGCACTGCTTGCTGTTGGCTGCGGCCAGCCAACAACCACCAACGAAAGCGCAGCAGTTGCTGAACCTTTGGGCGGAGGTCAATCTACCGTTCAGGATGAAACATCTGAACCAGATGTTGTTCGTATTGCCGTGGGATCACCAGATCACACCACGCTTGTTGCGGCACTAAAATCGGCAAAGTATGTGGATGCACTTTCTAATGCAGGTCCCTTTACTGTTTTTGCTCCAACCAATGCTGCCTTTGATAAGCTTCCGGCCGGTACGGTAGAGAGTTTGTTGAAACCGGAAAATGCCGATGCCTTGAAAAACATCCTTGAATATCACGTTTACGTGGGTGTCATTAAAGAAGAATATGTGCAAGACGGGATGAAACTAAATCAGGTTAACCTGGATAACGTGACGCTCAATAAAAAGGACGGAAAGATTACTGTAAATGGAGCTAATGTATTGGGCGTTGCAAAAGCTTCCAACGGTGTTGTTTATATAATTGATACCGTGTTACTGCCTCCTGATAAAAAATAATTCTATTATCTTAATTTAAACTATATGAAGACTAAAATAATGTATCGAATTCTTTCCGCGCTGGTCGTGTTATCCTGTCTAGTGCTATGGCAAGGATGCAAGCCGAAAGCTCCTGGTAGTGTTACTATGGGAGATGCCGCTAATAAAGCATTTGTGCCGCCTGGTAAGTACGATGAGTTTTATAATATCGTATCGGGTGGTTTTAATGGACAGATCGGAGTGTATGGCATTCCATCTGGTAGACTGTTCAAAATTCTTCCTGTGTTTTCTGTGTTTCCTGAAAGTGGCTACGGCTACAGCGAAGAAACAAAGCCGATGTTAAATACATCACACGGTTTTGTACCTTGGGATGATTTGCACCACATCGCACTTTCTACTACAAAAGGAGAACATGATGGTCGCTGGGCTTTCGCGAATGCAAATAATACACCCCGCGTTGCTCGCATTAGCATGAAAACATTTCGTACCGAAGAAATATTAGAGATTCCAAATAGCGGAGGTAATCACTCATCACCTTTCATTACTGAGAACACTGAGTATTTGGTTGCCGGAACTCGCTTTAGTATCCCAATGGGAAATAAAGATGTGCCTATCAGTTCATACAAAGAAAATTTTAAAGGCTCTATCAGTTTTATTAAGGTCGATCCGGCAGATGGTAAAATGAATATCGCTTTCCAATTGCGTACTCCTGGTTTTAATTATGATCTAAGTCGCGCAGGTAAAGGACCTTCCCATGGATGGTTTTTCTTTTCATGTTATAACACAGAGCAAGCATATACTTTATTGGAAGTAAATGCTTCACAAAAGGATAAGGATTTTATTATGGCTGTTAACTGGAAAAAAGCGGAAGAGTATATCGCACAGGGAAAGGGACGTGTTGAGAAAGCAAAGTATGCTCACAATTTATATGATGAGAGCGTTCATTCCGCTACTTCCACCATGCAACAGGAAGTTACTGTACTTGATGTGACAGAGTTTCCAGACATTGTGTATTTTATTCCTTGTCCTAAGTCGCCCCATGGTTGCGATGTAGATCCAACCGGTGAATACATTGTGGGAAGCGGTAAACTTGCTGCTATGATGCCTGTATTCTCCTTTTCAAAAATTCAAAAAGCGATAGCTGCTAAAGATTATGAAGGAGACTTTAACGGAATACCTGTTATCAAATACGAATCTGCCTTACATGGCGAGGTAAAGAAGCCAGGTCTTGGGCCATTGCATACCGAGTTTGATGAAAAAGGAAATGCCTATACGTCTATGTTTGTTTCGTCTGAGATTGTAAAATGGAATGTTAAAACATTAGAAGTACTAGACCGCGTTCCAACTTATTATTCCATTGGTCACCTAAGTGTACCGGGCGGTCCAACTGCAAAACCACATGGTAAGTATGTGATTGCGTATAACAAGATAACCAAAGATCGTTATCTGCCAACGGGTCCCGAATTAACTCAATCGGCACAGATCTATGACATCAGTGGCGATAAGATGCAACTCATATTAGATTTTCCAACCACAGGGGAGCCACATTATGCTGAAGCAATTCCAGCCTCTATGGTTTCTCCAAATTCTTTGAAAATTTATAAGCTTGAGGAAAATAAACATCCTTACGCTGCTCTTGGAGAAGGTCAAACAAAAGTAGTACGTAAAGGAAATGAAGTTCATGTGAACATGACAGCCATTCGGTCGCACTTAACACCGGATAATATTGAAGGTGTGCGCATGGGTGATGTGGTTTATTTCCACTTAACAAACCTCGAGCAGGACTGGGATGTGCCCCATGGATTTGCTGTAAAAGGAAACACAGGCAATGCGGAAATTTTAGTAATGCCCGGTGAAACTCAAACGTTGAAATGGACACCTGACGAAGTAGGGGTAGTACCCTTCTATTGTACAGATTTCTGTTCGGCTTTGCATCAGGAAATGTCAGGCTACATTCGGGTTTCTCCGGCTGGTAGCAAAACACCACTGAAGTTTTCAACTGGCGTGATTGAAGACGCAAGTGCAAATAAATAGTTTCCCGCGTTATGCGGAATTTGATTGGTTGAAACCCCGCTCCGTGCAAGCGGACGGGGTTTTATTTTAAAATGAAAAAAAATGAAAACCCTTAAACCCATATCTCGTCTTTCCATTGCTATTGCATCATTACTAATGGTGAGCGCTTACTTTGTGCCCCTTTGGCAAATTTTAATGTGGGCTCCGCAATACCCTGAAGGGCTTAAGATGGAGATTTGGATTAACAACATAAGCGGAGACGTAAAAATAATTAGCGCCCTCAATCATTATATTGGAATGAAACATATTGAAGTTGAAATGTTTCCTGAGTTTCAATACATGATTTATATCGTAGGTGGCTTAATCGGGTTTGGTTTGCTTACCGCGATTAGTAACCGAAGAATTATGGTCTGGTTATTTTGCGCCCTGCTACTGGCAACAGGTGTGGCTGCTCTTGTTGATTTTTGGATGTGGGGTTATGACTATGGCCATAACCTGGATCCTACTGCTGCAATCAACATCCCGGGTATGACGTATCAACCTCCTTTAATAGGAACAAAACAGTTGTTGAATTTTACTGCATTCTCCGGGCCTGATATTGGCGGATGGATTTTTATGGCAGCGGCTCTGTTAGCAATGAGCACACTAGGATACGAGATGTTTTCAAAAAGGAAAGCATGAGATTGATAGTAGGTTTATTAATTGTTCTGTTATTTATACAATGCGAGGTTAATCCTGAAGCATTACGCTACGGTGTTGATGCCTGCCACACGTGTAAAATGACATTAATGGACACAAAGTTCGGAGCTGAAATCGTTACTGAAAAAGGGAAGGTGTATAAATTTGATGACATCAATTGTATGATTAACTTCTATGACTCAGGGTACGAACCCATTGATGAGATGGCTTATAAATTAGTTGTCGATTATGCGCAACCAGAAAAATTGATTGAAGCGCAGGATGCATTCTATTTAAAATCAAACCAAATACGGAGCCCGATGGCAAGTGGCATAGCAGCCTTCGAAGCAAAATCTGAAATGGATAATTATAAAAAACAATGGAAAGGAATCTGGTTAAGTTGGGGAGAGTTAGTGACTGAATTCAAATAAGATTTAATCCTTTTTGTTTTATTGAAACAATGCAAAAATATTTTTTACTTCTATTTTTATTAATCTCTTTCCAAACGGTTTTTAGCAAGGTTATTCCGGTAGGAAAGGGTGAACAAATTCAAAGCATAAAAAAAGGTATAGAACTTGCGCAGGCAGGAGATACGTTGCTTATTAGGAGCGGTATCTATCGCGAAGGCAATATTCGTGTTGAAAAAAGTATTTTCATACTAGGAGAAAATTTTCCTGTGTTAGATGGGGAAAAGAAGTTTGAAATTTTAACGATCCGTGCCGCCAATGTGGTTGTGCAAGGGGTAAAGCTTCTGAACACCGGAATGGCCAGTATGGATGACATAGCTGCGATTAAAATTATTGATTCAAAAAATGTTTATGTCGTTGGCAATGTGTTGGAAAATGCCTTCTTCGGAATTCATTTCTCCAATTCAAACAATTGTCATGTGGAGGGCAATACACTCTATTCTGAATCGACAGAAGAACAAGAAATTGGAAATGGCATTCATCTATGGAAATGCCAAAACATGACCATTCATAATAATAAAATTCGAGGTCATAGGGATGGAATTTATTTTGAGTTTGTAACCAATTCAGTGATTACCAATAATTATAGTGAAAGAAACAAACGCTATGGATTGCATTTTATGTTTTCACATAATGATGAGTATCGTAACAATACATTTATCGATAATGGCGCGGGGGTAGCGGTGATGTATACAAAGGGAGTAAAAATGCTTAATAACACCTTTGAGCATAATTGGGGTTCAGCTTCTTATGGATTGTTGTTAAAGGAGATTAGTGATAGTGATATAGTGGGAAATGTGTTTGTGAAAAACTCGATCGGTATTTTTATGGAAGGAAGTAATCGCAATAAATTACAAAGCAACTCATTTTTACAAAATGGATATGCACTCAAACTTCAAGCGAGTTGTGATGATAATGTGCTTGAGCGGAACAACTTTCAGCAAAACACTTTTGATTTAGTAACCAATGGAAGTTTGGTGCTTAATAAAATTGATGGAAACTATTGGGATCGGTATGAGGGGTATGATCTCAATCATGACTTAATTGGCGATGTGCCCTATCGACCCATCAGTATGTATGGGATGATTGTTGAGCGAATGCCAACCACGATTCTTTTATGGAGGAGTTTTTTGGTTTTTTTAATGGATCGTGCTGAGAAGGCGATACCGGTGCTCACCCCTGAGAATTTAAAGGATAATTTACCAGCCATGAAGCCTTATGATTTCAATTGAAAATATTTGTAAAAATTTTGGTCAGTTAACTGCGCTGGATCAGATCTCGCTGGAGTTACGAACGGGAAAGAGTTACGCACTGATTGGACCAAACGGATCGGGCAAGACCACACTGATTAAAAGTATTTTAGGATTGGTTATACCCACATCCGGTACGATTCTATTTGATAATAAAAGTATTCTTAACAATTGGATGTATCGCGAGAAGATTGGATACATGCCTCAAATAGGTCGCTATCCCGATAACATCCGCATTGGTCAATTAATTGATATGATGAAGAACATCAGAAAAGATACCCCAAAAGTGGATGAAGATTTAATTGATGCATTCAAACTTTATAAAATGTATGACAAACCACTTCATACATTATCTGGAGGCACGCGGCAAAAAGTAAGTGCATCGTTGGCCTTCTTGTTTCATGCTCCGGTTTTAATTTTAGACGAACCAACTGCTGGGTTAGATCCGGTTTCCGCTGAGATACTGAAAGAAAAAATCCATCATGAAAAGCGAATGGGCAAGTTGGTGATCATTACCTCACACATTTTAAGTGATTTGGATGAATTGACTTCTGAGTTAGTGTATATGTTTGAAGGAAAGATACAGTACAACAATACCATTGAAGCCTTAAAGGATGAAACGAATGAAACCAAACTCAATAAAGCAATTGCTACACTCATTCGCCAAAAGGAATTATTAGCATCTGTAACAGAATAATTATGACACGCGTAATCAAATATGTTTTCTACGATATCTTAAGAACCCGGTTTATCTTGTTTTATACCTTGTTTCTTCTTGCGTGCACATTCATGCTTTTTCAGGTTGACAGTGATTTTGGTAAAGTGGTGTTGAGTTTGATGAATATTGTGCTAATGGCTGTTCCCTTGATCAGCGTAGTATTTACCACCATTCATTTTTTTAATTCATACGAGTTTATTGAATTGATGCTGGCTCAACCGATTAACCGCAGATCGATTTTCTTAAGTGAGTATCTGGCAGTTGCTTCCTCACTTTGTTTAGCGTTTTGTATTGGAGTCGGTCTTCCGTTTGTGATCTATGGCGCCTGGCAGCCAATTGCAAGTCTTTTATTAACCGGAGTATTTCTTACCCTCGTGTTTGTATCACTTGCTTTTTTTGCCTCCGTACTTACACGCGACAAGGCAAAGGCGATTGGAATTGCGCTGTTGTTTTGGTTTTATTTTTCATTGATCTATGATGGATTATTATTATGGGTGGTATATAGTTTTAACGACTACCCACTCGAAAAATTAACGTTGGCACTTATTGCATTCAATCCTGTAGATCTGGCACGCATTATTATGTTACTGCAATTAGATATCTCTGCGTTAATGGGTTATACGGGAGCCTTCTACAAGAATTTTTTTGGTAGCAGCATGGGTATACTTTTCTCGGGCGTGCTATTAACAACCTGGGCATTATGGCCTATGGGTGTTGCCTTGAGAATCTTTAATAAAAAAGATTTATAACTCTTTCATGAAGTGGTTGGTGTTATTTCATGTGCTTGGCGCAACTGTTTGGGCGGGAGGTCATTTGATATTATCAATTGGGTTTTTACCCGAAGCACTAAAGACAAAAGACATCACCATCCTTCTCAACTTTGAAAGAAGATATGAACGCATTGGCATTCCTGCTTTAGGTGTACAGATAGTTACGGGAATCTGGATGGCGTTATTGTTTGTTCCCTTTCATGATTGGTGGCAATTGTCAACCTCACATCATATTTTGTTGTGGACAAAGCTAGGGCTACTGGCCAGTACGATAGGTCTGGCAATCCATGCGCGGTTTTTTATTATCCCAAAGTTAAACGCTGATACGCTGCCCTCCCTGGCTTTCCATATTACATTGGTGACAGTACTCGCAATGGGGTTTGTACTTACCGGACTAAGTTTTAGGTACCTTTATTTATAATGTTATGAATATTCAAGAGTCGATTGAATTTAATCCAAAAAAAGCAACTGTTTTAATTATACAGAAGACGGAGTCGATCAAAATGTTTTGTGTGGCACTTTGTAAGGATCAAATTCTGCCAACGCATCAGGCTAAGGTTCCTAGTTTTTTAATTGTACTAAAAGGACAGATCCGTTTTTTGATAGAAGGAGAGGAGATTGAAATGCAAGAATTTCAGACTTATCAAATTCCATTGTTTAAAGATCACGAAGTAAAAGGCATTCGGGATGAAAATATTTTTTTAATTACTCAAGAGTTAACCTAGTAATGTAATTATGCTGGAAATAAAAACAAGAGCGGAGATTATTACCTTGGTTGACAGGTTTTATGAAAAAGTGAAGCAAGACGCCTTGCTGGCTCCTGTATTTGCTCATCTCGATTGGCCAAAACATTTACCCACTATGTACAACTTTTGGTCATCTATGCTACTGGGTGACCAGAGTTATCAGGGAAACCCATTCCAAAAACATGTTGCACTGCCTATTGAAGCGAAGCATTTTGATCAATGGTTAAAGTTGTTTATTAAAACGGTGGATGAAAATTTTGTTGGGGATAAGGCGCAAGAGGTTAAACAGCGGGCTCAAAATATAGCTGGAATTTTTCAGCATAAACTAGGAATCACTAGTTCTCAATAAGCCAGTCCTTAAGAATCAAGCTCACCAGTAGGAGTAGGGTAAGTATCATCACCACTACTTTGTGCATCCATTCTTTTTTTGGTTTCTTATAAACAAGGTATGTCATGCCAATCAATAAAATAAGTTGTACGGGCTGATCGGTCCAGGTGTAGCCATTAAAAAGTAAGTTGTCGGCTATTGAGAGAACAGTCAGGATTACCGCCCAAACAAAAAACTTTCTAAAGTTGTCAAAGTAAAATGACCTAAAATCTGTGCCCGTGTCAGTGGCGGGAGGGAAAAGGATGCGTGCAAGAATAAAGAGGTTGATTGGATACAGAATAGTAAATAAAAATGTGGGTAACATCCAGGTGGAAATGTATCTCATCTCATAAAGCACCCACCACTCCTGAATGTGCAAAAAGAACACAAACACAATCCAGAGTAGATGCGGCCAATAGAGTTTAACCTCCTTCCAACGCTGCACCATATCAGCAATACCCGATACGATTTGTGTTATTCCCAATCCTAATATGATGGATATCAGAACGGTAACATATTCAAAGGGAGTCATAGGGTGTTATATTATAATTAAGATGTGCAGACACTTTATTTAAATTCATTCTAAATAACTTTAAAGTGCCTTCAGATCATAATTTACATTGTGTTAACTCAACAGTTCTAAGGCCTTAGCAAGATCACTGGTAAAGATTAAACACGTTCAAAATAATTTCCTCACTCATCAAAATTAATTTGAAATAATGCATTCACAATGTAGATTTGTGCGATTCCATAAAAATATGGATACCTAACCGCGTCACGATGAAGAAATGTCTGTCTGATCCCGTTAAGCTCTTAACACTCTTACTGTTTTCGCTCACCCTTTGTCTTAGTTCTAATGCACAAGAAATATCTACTGATCAAGCAGTTATTGATGCGGGCGGTATTTTATTCAATGGAAATTGTAAATCGTGCCATCGTGTAAAACAAAAATTAGTGGGTCCTGCATTAGCAGGAATTGAAACTCGTGTTCCGTCTATTGATTGGATCAAAGCATGGGTGCGCAATCCTGCCAAGGTGATAGCCAGTGGCGATGAGTACGCCAATAAGATCTACAACGAGTATAACAAGAGCCAGATGACGGCTTTTAATAATTACACAGATGAGCAGATCATGAGCATTCTTGCTTATGTGAAGGCTGAGGCGAATAAAGTGGATGCCCCTCTACCCGGAGCAACCACAACCACTGCTGGTGGTGACGCAGGAGTTCCTACGGCTTATCTAAATGCCATCGTAATAGGGATGATTGTAATCCTGGTGTTGCTGCTGGTTATTCTGGTTCTTATTATTAATGCTTTAAAGAAATACTTAGATAATAAAGACCTAAGCCCCGAAGATCAGGAAATTGTTCATTCGAAATACACACTGGGTTCTATGGTAAGAAGTTCAGGATTTATTTTCCTGGTCATCTTTATTGTAGCCTCGGTTTCCTTTAAGAACATTATCGATGGTTTATATACAGTAGGTATTCAGCAAAACTACCAGCCTAAACAGCCTATCGCATTTTCGCATAAGATTCATGCCGGGCAATACGAAATAGATTGTAAGTATTGCCATACCGGAGCGCTTAAAGGAAAGCAGGCAAATATTCCTTCTCCAAACATTTGTATGAATTGTCATACTCAAATTAAAGAAGGCACTAATACTGGAACGGGTGAGATTGCAAAGATTTATGCAGCCATTGGATATGATCCTGCAACCAGTCAATATACAGGAAAGCAGCAACCAATTGAGTGGGTTCGCATCCACAACTTACCCGACCTTGCCTATTTCAATCACTCACAACACGTAAATGTGGCTGGAGTTGAATGCCAGACTTGCCACGGACCCATTCAAGAGATGGATGTGGTGAAGCAATATTCATTATTAACCATGGGCTGGTGTATTGATTGCCATCGCAAGACGGATGTGAATACCAAAGGAAATGCCTATTATGATAAGCTGGTGGAAATTCACAATAGCAAGAAAGCTATGAAAGTGGAAGACATTGGCGGTATTGAGTGTGCAAAGTGCCATTATTAATATATTGTTTGATCTCGACAGGATTTTGAATCTATGAGTAATACGAATAAGACATACTGGAAAGGCTTACCACAACTGAAGAACGATTCGGAGTTTGTGAAAAATGCCGATAAAGAATTTGTGGATTTGGCCGTTCAGGAGGACCCTGGTCATTCGCGCAGAGACTTTTTAAAGATGATGGGCTTTAGCGTTGCTGCTGCATCATTGGCAGCGTGCGAAGCACCTATCCGTAAAGCAATACCGTATGTAAACAAGCCTATGGATGCAGATCCGGGCATTCCAAATTATTACGCTTCCAGTTACATCAATGGTGGTGATTATTGCAGCATTGTAGTTAAAGTGCGTGATGGTCGCCCAATCAAAATAGAAGGAAACAGTCTTTCTAAAGTTACCATGGGTGGAACAAGTGCCCAGGTGGAGGCTTCAGTAATGTCATTGTATGACAACTATCGCTTGCGCGGACCAATGGCTGGTGCTGAGAAGAAAGATTGGGAATCTATTGATAAAGAAGTAATTACAAAACTCAATGAGATCTCGGCCAAAGGTGGTCAGATTCGAATTGTGAGCAACACGATATTAAGTCCAAGTACCAAAGCTGCGATCGATAAATTTAAAGCTAAGTACCCAACGACAACACACGTTCAGTACGATCCAATCTCTTATTACGGAATTCAGAAAGCCAACAAAGAATCTTTTGGCACGGCTATGATTCCTTCGTATGATTTCAGCAAAGCCAAAACTATTGTAAGTATTGGTGCCGATTTCTTAGGTACCTGGTTGTCGCCTATTGAATTCACAAAACAGTTTGCTGTTAACAGAGAGATTACCGAAGAGAAAAAAGAAATGTCGCGTTTATATCAGTTTGAGACTAACCTTTCTCTTACTGGTGCCAATGCAGATTATCGTTCTATGATTAAGCCTTCACAAGAAGGATTAGTGGTAGCTCAGATCTATAACATTTTATCCGGCAACGGAGCAAAGAGCATCGAGGGGATTGCTCATCTTGAAAAAGCAGCAAAAGAACTAAAAGCCAACGCAGGCAAAGCCTTGGTGGTGTGTGGTTCTAACGATAAGTCGGTTCAGATTGTAGTAAATGCAATCAATAATTTATTAGGTAGCTACGGTACAACTATTCTTCCTGACTCTCCGGTTAATTACCGACAAGGAAATGACGAAGAGATGGCCGCTTTTGTAGCGGATGTTCAGGGTGGAAAAGTAGATGGTGTTATCTTCTACAATTGCAACCCAGTGTACGATCACCCGAAAGGAGAAGTAATCGCTGCCTCATTAAGTAAACTAACACTTTCAGTTTCAACGTCAACAACACCTGATGAAACTGCATCTGCGTCTGGTTTAATTGCTCCTGATCATCATTACCTGGAATCATGGAATGATGCCGAGCCTAAATTGAATTCATTTAGTCTTTCACAACCTGCTATTTCGCAGTTGTTTAAAACACGACAAGCACAAGAGAGTTTCTTAGTATGGGCAGGCGAAAGCAATACCGAGTATTTTTCTTTCGTTCAACAATATTGGAGGAACAGATTCTATAATTCATCGGCTGGCGACTTCCAGAGTTTCTGGGATAAATGTTTATATGATGGCGTACTTGAAGGAAGTTCTGTACCAACATCATATTCCTTTGCGGGAAATGTAGAAGGCGCTTTAGCTGCTATCGGGTCAACCTATAAGGCAACTAACACAGGTCTTGAGCTTGCCATCTACGAAAGTTATGGAGTAGGAAATGGTTCACAGGCAAACAATCCGTTATTACAAGAATTACCAGATCCTATTACAAAAGCAACCTGGGATCATTATGTTACTATTTCACTCACTGACGCTAACGCACTTGGAATCGAAAATGATTCAGAGGGTCGAACTCAGTTAGTTAATCTTACAGCAAATGGAAAAACAGTTACAGTTGCTGCCTTGGTTCAACCAGGTCAGGCATTTGGCACGGTTGGTATTGCGTTAGGATATGGCCGCACGAAAGTGGGTAAAGTAGGAGAGAACATTGGTGCGAATGCCTATCCATTACTTACATCAGGTGAAAGCATAGGCTTCAGTGTTTTAAGTGGAGTAAAAATTGAGAAAACAGATGAGAAGTTCCAATTAGCACAAACTCAAATTCATCAGACCTACATGGGTCGCGAGAATGTGATTCAGGAATCTCTATTGTCAGATTATAATTCAAATCCAGAGTACTGGAATGAGCGATCTGCCAAAGTAACCAAATGGGCTGAAAAGGTAGAACCGGCAACACTTAGCATGTGGAAAGGTCATGAGTACAAGAACCATCATTGGGGAATGTCCATCGATTTGAATACATGTACAGGTTGCGGCTCATGCGTAGTGGCTTGTAATGTGGAGAACAACGTTTCAGTTGTTGGAAAGCAGGAAGTGATCAATCGCAGAGAAATGCATTGGTTGCGCATCGACCGATATTATACCAGCGAAGCAAAACCTGAGAACTATAAGGAAGCAGAAATCGCTTCTGAAAATCCTGAAGTAGTATTTCAGCCTATGTTGTGCCAGCATTGTAACAATGCACCTTGCGAAACGGTTTGTCCGGTAGCAGCAACAACACACAGCACAGAAGGTCTTAACCAAATGACGTATAACCGTTGCATTGGTACTCGTTATTGTGCCAACAACTGCCCTTATAAAGTAAGACGATTTAACTGGTTTAAGTACCATGATAATCAACAGTTTCAAACAGTAAACCCATCCATGAACACCGATATCGGTCGCATGGTGTTGAACCCGGATGTTACGGTTCGTTCACGCGGTGTAATGGAGAAATGTTCATTCTGTGTGCAACGCATTCAGTCTGGAAAGCTTAATGCTAAGCGCGAAAGAAGAACGGTGAAAGACGGAGAAGTAGTTACTGCATGTCAGGCTGCCTGTTCAACCGGAGCTATTGTGTTTGGTGACATGAATGATACCGAAAGCAAAATCAGCAAGTTGTTGCAAATCGATCATTACAAGACAGTAAAGAACGAAGACGGTAAGGAGGAGAAAGTGTTCAACTATGGTATTGACAAGAAATATAATAATCCACGCGCTTACCGGGTGCTGGAGGAAATTGGTGTGAAACCAAATATTTTCTATCTGACCAAAATCAGAAACAAGGATAAAGTAAAAGAGAACGCATAGTTTTTAGAATAAGGAATTGATACGAAACTGAGTATGCAAGCAACTTCAACATTACGTGAATCTTTAATTACGGGTGGAAAAACAATGCGAGATGTCTCCGAAGACATCAGCCGCCAGGTGGAGGGTAAACCTACACGCCTGTGGTGGATAGCGTTTGGTATTTCGCTCGTATTATTAATGTTTGGTGTCTACTGTCTGGCTACCGTTCTATGGGAAGGTATAGGTATGTGGGGATTGAACAAAACCGTTGGCTGGGCTTGGGACATCACCAACTTCGTTTGGTGGGTGGGTATCGGTCACGCGGGTACGTTGATTTCTGCCATTCTTTTATTGTTCCGTCAAAAGTGGAGAATGTCCATCAACCGTGCAGCGGAAGCGATGACGATCTTTGCCGTTATTTGTGCTGCTACATTTCCATTGGTTCACATGGGTCGCTTATGGTTAGGATTGTACTGGGTACTTCCATTACCAAACACATGGGGTTCGCTTTGGGCTAACTTCAATTCGCCACTGTTGTGGGATGTGTTTGCGATCACAACATACTTCACCGTTTCATTAGTATTCTGGTACATCGGTTTGATCCCTGATTTTGCGGTAATTAGAGACCGCGCAATTCGCATGGGAAATAAAACTCGTGCAACGATTTATAATGCATTAAGCTTTGGATGGGATGGTGCAGCAAAAACCTGGATGCGTTATGAATCAGTAGCCTTAATCCTGGCTGGACTTTCAACACCGCTTGTACTTTCTGTTCACACCATTGTATCGTTCGACTTTGCGACTTCGGTAGTTCCGGGCTGGCACACTACGATCTTCCCGCCATACTTTGTGGCTGGTGCGATCTTCTCTGGGTTTGCGATGGTGTTAACACTTCTGATTGTTACCCGTAAGGTTTTCAAACTAGAAGATTACATTACGATCTATCACATCGAATTGATGAACATCGTAATCATCATTACAGGTTCAATTGTAGGTATTGCTTACATCACTGAATTCTTTGTGGCTTGGTATGGTCAAGTACCGGCTGAATTCTATGCATTCTACAACCGGGCAACGGGTCCATATTGGTGGGCATACTGGTCTATGATGACGTGTAACGTTATTTCACCACAGCTTTTCTCCCTATCTACTACCAGGCGACTTTCCTTTTTTTGTACATACACAAGAAAGCTTTACAATTACTTTATCCTACGTAGACACTTGAGCCGCCACAGCCAAAACTGAACATAATTATACTGTTGCACACTGCCGCGCAAGTGGTGTTTTTTTTTCTCTAGTAGGAGCTAGAGGAACAGGGTCACCACCACGTTCCCGCCCTGTCCGGCTACAATACTTGCTCGATACGATCGATGGGTTCCGGCGAAATTTGGGCATTGCGACGAGACTGGTAGAATAAGAAAAAAAGGGCATTCCAGCGGTGAGGTACGAATGGTGATTTTTTGTACGGAGTATTATTCTAATTGTTGCCGTAATGGGCATGGTTAGGAACGGCAACGACTCGTAGAAGGCGGAAACGACCACGCCTCGCGGCGTGAGCCAACGACGGATTTTTATCAAGGAGCAGTTCATGGAGATCCAGAAGAAAACCGAACACGAGGGCAGATGGGTACGAGACGACGCTCCATACTATAGGACGTTTCTGTTCGGCGCTTCGAGCCCGTTCTTGGTTGTTTGTTTGGACGATCTTCTAGTCGCTCTGGCGCCAGTGGTCGAGGACCGCGTCGCGTGCAACAGGCGACCAAGCTCGTGATCGAACCGGTGTTCGTAGCGGATCTTCAAGCCCTGCCCTCACGGCTTCCGGCCGAAGCCGCATGACGCGGAGAAAGAATGGACAGGGCAAGGAAGTTCGGGCAGACGGTAGTCTACGGCACGATGGAGATTGTCAAAAAGGACAACCCATTCGGCACAATACTAACAATAAGTAGTTAACCAACATAACAGCAAGATTCGAAGTCATCACACGGAGTCCCTGGATAGCTTGAAATGATCTAGAGCATTCTTGCGCAAATCTCGCAGGGAACCAGCCAGAGAAACCATGAAGGACTCCGCGGGAGGAAACGTCGCAATGGCGACCCAGCTAGATCCCCCAACGTCTCTACTGGATAAAATGAAGGAGAGAATAAAGGGAAAAAGGAGGGACGTCACTTTGTTGGAGAAAGGACCAGATGAGAGTTGGGAAATGCGTACCATGGTGTCACTTATACACAAGAATTTTGTTTTTGATGCATTGCGCATTATCTACTCGGAAAAGTTGCGTTCCCCCAAACTGCCTTGGCCGCAAATTCTTTGAAACCTGGAGATTCCATTAATATTGCTGCAAGCTCACTTGTGTCGTCCGATAGTAGATTGATACTGTTCGTTTCTCTTAGAGCTACTGAAATCCCATCCACAAATATCCGACTGCTGTTGCTGGTTGCATCCACCAAGAACACATTAAATCCAGTGTCATGA
>CAWBCB010000011.1:0-40317 GCA_963787095.1 uncultured Cytophagales bacterium
TTGCCAACACTGCAAAAAGTATTGCTTCTTTTGCATCCCCTGAAATTCCAAGTTCAATCATTTTATGAAACGAGACATTGGGAAGCAACTCCTTAAGTCCATCCATCATAAATGGATTGTGAGCTCCGCCACCACTCATATATAGTTTAAAAGTTTTCTTAGTTGTTATTACCTTTTGAATAGCCTCAGCCATAGTTTCCGAACTCAATCGAGTCAAGGTTGCCAGTAAATCTTCCAATGAAATATTTTCTGTCTGTGTCTCTCTTTGAGTTCGTGCAACGTATTCTAAATTGAACAGCTCAGGGCCAATCGTCTTAGGAAATGATTTCTTGAAAAAAGAATTTGCTTTAAACGCGTTTAGAAGTTTTGAATTAACAGTTCCCTTCTTGGCCAAACGAGCATCTTTATCAAAAGATAAATTTGGTAAATACTTTCTTACAACCTGATCAATCAACGTATTTGCTGGACCGGTGTCAGTCACAAAAACTTCCGTTGCTTTTCCCGATGCGGGTAAATAGGTAAAGTTTCCGATACCTCCTGCATTCAACATAATTCGGTCTTCCCCAAGTTTAGAAAACAAAAGATAATCGCCATACACCGCAAGTGGTGCACCCTCACCCCCTTTAGCAAGATGCTTTTGTCTGAAATCACTTAGGGTTATAATACCCGTTGCTGATGCCAGATGATCGCCATCACCAATCTGTAAGGTGGAATTCATTTTTGCGTGCGGATATAAAAAAATAGGAGCATGAAATACGGTTTGTCCGTGCGATGCCACCAAATCAATCTGAGAAGATTTTAATTTCCACTCGTCTAAGGATTTTAAAATTAACTTTCCATGCAAGGCTCCTATGGCCGCATTTAATTCACACAAAACTTGAAAATCAATTGTCTCTTTAGCAAAAACCTGAAGAATTCTTGCCTTTAGTTGGGGGGGATAAACCCATGTTTTGAACTTTAACTGACTCACCGTGGTTGATTTTCCACTACCGGAAACCTTACACAAAGCAACATCCAACCCATCCAATGAAGTACCCGACATTAGCCCAATAATCAATCTTGATTTTTTAGCAGCAATTCTGGTAAGGCGGGTAATGTTGGCGTTCATAAAAAAGCAATGAAAGTGGGTAGCGGGCAGATCAACTTGTATCTTTCCTTAAAATTTCTTGACTTCAAAAGTATTCAATTATAGCGATGAACGGCAATTCTTTCCGAACTGAAATTACCTGTCCACCAGGCAACCCGATTGCTTTAAAAGACAGGATTCTTACCACAGGCTCATGTTTTGCCGATCAATTAGGCAACTGGCTGTTGAACAACAAGTTCGAAGTACTTGTAAATCCTTTTGGCACCAATTATAACCCGATTTCAATTCATAAAAATTTAATTGATTTAATCACTGACGAGGTTGATAATCACCTGCTCATAGAGCAGCAAGGTATCTGGCACCATTTTGACTATCATTCTAATTGGTCATCGGACAATAAAAAAGAGCTAATCAATTCAATTCGCAACAAACAAACCCTTGTAAAAAAATATGCTTCACAAGCTAAGGTGGTTGTAATCACGTATGGCACAGCATGGGTTTATACCCACAAAGATCAAAACAAGATTGTTGCAAATTGTCACAAAGTGCCGGCACGTGAATTTGACAAACAGCTCTTGAGCGTTGAAAAAATTATTCAATCGTTTAATACTCTTCAGGCAATCATAAAAAGTATAAATAAGAATATTCGCTTTATCCTTACGGTGAGTCCGGTACGGCACGTAAAGGATACCCTTCAGATGAATAGTGTGAGCAAAGCATGCTTGCGACTGGCTTGTCATCAATTAGCTAGTCAACATCAGGAAGTCGATTATTTTCCATCTTTCGAAATTATGATGGATGACTTGCGTGATTATCGATTTTACGATCGCGACATGATTCATCCTTCCGAAGAAGCAGTTGAGTACATCAGTCAAAAATTTAGCAATCAGTATTTCAATCAGGACGTTACAACCTTTATTGAAAAATGGTCCTCCATTAAGCAAGCATTAACACATAGACCTTTTCATCCTGATTCAACAAGTCATCAAAAATTTCTAAAAGATTTACTTCACAAGCTGAACGCGATAAAAGAAGTCTCAGTAGCAGAAGAAATTAAATTCGTTCAATCACAAATTCATTCTAATGCCTAATCGTCTTGCTCAGTCAACCTCACCATATTTACTCCAACATGCACACAATCCGGTTGATTGGTTTGAATGGGGTACAGAGGCCTTAGCCAAAGCAGTTAAGGAAGACAAACCCATCTTGGTAAGTATTGGCTATTCATCTTGCCATTGGTGCCATGTGATGGAGCGCGAGTCTTTTGAAAATGATGCCATCGCAAAAATAATGAACGAACATTTTGTGTGCATCAAAGTAGATCGTGAAGAACGACCCGACATTGATCAGGTGTACATGGAAGCCGTTCAAGCCATGCAACAAAATGGTGGCTGGCCACTCAATGTTTTTTTAACTCCCGATCAAAAGCCTTTTTTTGGAGGCACTTACTTTCCACCAAAAAACTGGTCGCAACTTTTATTACAAATCGATCAGGCATTCCGCGAAAAGCGAACAGAGATTGATCAGTCAGCAACTTCCTTACGGGAACATCTTCAAACAAGCGACCTGCAACGTTTCGCCAAAGACACTGAATCATCTTTGAATAAAGAAAGTCTGGATGGTATGTTCAGAATTTTAGAATCGCGGTTCGATAAAACATGGGGTGGCATTGAAAAGGCACCCAAGTTTGTAATGCCTTCTATTTGGTTGTTTCTATTGCGCTATCATGCTGGCACAAAGAATGAAACATCATTGGAGATGGTGGTTCAAACATTAAAACAAATGGCGTATGGTGGAATTTATGATCAACTGGCTGGTGGCTTTTCGAGATACTCCGTAGATACAGAATGGTTTGCGCCACACTTTGAGAAAATGTTGTACGACAATGGCCAACTACTTTCACTTTATTCAGAAGCTTATGCAATCACAAAAGACCCTTTGTTTAGAGATGTAGTTTATCAAACGGTAGATTGGCTTACCAATGAAATGAAACATCCGGAAGGAGGATTTTATTCAGCATTGGATGCCGATAGCGAAGGAGTTGAAGGAAAATTTTATACCTGGACATCTGAAGAAATTACAGAGATACTTGGCGAATCAGCTCCTGCATTTCTGGCTTACTATCAATCAACCGAAGAAGGTAATTGGGAACATGGCCGAAATATCTTGCGCAGAGATCCGAACACTAGAGACACAACCGAACCCAAAGAGATCATTGAACAAAAACAAAAGTTACTAGGGGAACGGTCTAAACGTATTCGTCCTGGGTTAGATGATAAGATTCTCACCGGTTGGAATGCGATGACCATTCAAGGACTGATTGATGCTTACAAAGCGTTTCAGGATCAACATTTTTTAACGCTGGCTCAAGATGCAATTTCTTTTGTTGAAAAAAATCTGATTGCTGAAGGAAAAGTATTTCGAGCCTATAAAAACAAACACTCCGAAACAGAGGGTTTCTTAGAAGACTATGCATTTCTCATTCAGGCTTACACAAGTCTTTACCAAGTAACTTTTAACGAAGATTGGTTATCGAAAGCAAGGCACTGGTGCGATTATGTACAGGACCATTTCTATGATGCTAAAGAGGGTTATTTTCATTTCGCTTCCAATACAGCTGAATCATTGATTGCTCGCAAGAAAGAAATTTTCGACAATGTAATCCCCAGTTCAAATTCAGTAATGGCGCGTAATCTATTTGCTCTCGGAATACTTTTAGATCGGGACGATTGGAAGCAGCAAGCCACGGAAATGGTTTCTAAACTTTCAGCACTCATCACTTCCGAACCTGGCTATATGTGTCATTGGGCGGTGTTGCTTTCTGAAATGGTCAGCACACCTGCTGAGATTGTCATCTCAGGGGATAAGGCTCTTGAGTTGAGAGAAGAATTACACACGCACTACTTTCCATTTTCAGTAACAGTTGGCAGTACTGATAAAAGTGAATTGCCTCTTCTGCAAGGCCGCGAGCCAAAGAATAATCAAACACTTATTTACGTTTGCCGAAATAAGACGTGTCAGCTCCCCGTATCTGCAGTTGCAGACGCCATCAAACAATTGGATATCTTGAACTTTAAAAATTAATTTCTTCATGAAGAATTTTTCCGTCCTCTTAATTCTTTTCATCGTAGCATGTTCAACTCGCGAAGTGCCACCTCCTGCCCCGCTCCTTCCGTTGCCGAGCGAAAGTCAATTAGCCTGGCACGAAATGGAGATGAATGCCTTTGTACACTTCACTACCAATACCTTTACAGGAAAAGAATGGGGCTATGGAGACGAGAGTCCTGCTATTTTCAATCCTACTGAATATGATGCCGATCAGTGGGTGCGCACATTTAAAGAAACCGGATTCAAAGGAGTAATCCTCACGTGCAAGCATCACGATGGATTTTGTTTGTGGCCCAGCAAATACACGGAGCACTCGGTCAAAAATAGTCCGTGGAAAAATGGCGAAGGGAATGTTGTACGCGATGTAATGCGTGCTTGCAAAAAATACGAATTGAAATTTGGAGTGTACCTATCTCCATGGGATCGCAACCATGCCGATTATGGAACTCCAGCTTACCTGGAATATTATCGCAATCAGTTAACAGAACTATTTACATCGTATGGCCCTGTGTTTGAAATGTGGTTTGATGGTGCCAATGGTGGAGACGGATATTATGGTGGTAAACGTGAGAAACGCAGTATTAAAGGATCTACGTATTACGAATGGCCAACTACGTTACAACTAGTGCGCGATATGGAACCCGATGTTTTATTTTTTAGCGATGCCGGTCCGGGTGTTCGTTGGGTGGGCAACGAACGCGGTATTGCCGGGGAAACCAATTGGAGCACAATTACGCCAGATACACTTTATGCAGGTAAAGCCGGAATTGAAAAACTATTAAACGAAGGTTCCGAAAATGGAACTCATTGGATTCCTGCTGAGGTTGATGTTTCGATTCGCAAAGGATGGTTCTATCATGCTGAAGAAGACAGTCTGGTGAAAACACCTGAACAACTTTTTAATATCTATCTCACTTCCGTGGGAAGAGGTTCTACCCTGCTGCTAAACATTCCCCCTGACAGGCGTGGACTTGTTCATGAAAATGACGTAGCTTCTTTACAAGGCTTTCGCGAATTGTTAGATACTGAATTTAAAACTGACTTGGCATTGAATAAAAAAGTCTCAGCAAGTTCATATAGAGGAAATAGCAAACAATATTCTCCTTCAAACGTCACAGATAGTAATCCTACTACCTATTGGAGCACTGATGATGAAATCCTGACAGGAAGTATAGAAATTGATCTTGGGGAAATCAAAACCATAAAGTACATCATGCTTCAGGAAGATATTCGGCTTGGTCAAAGAGTAAAATCCTTCATCATTGAGATCAATAATAACAACGAATGGCAAAAAATCTCAGCAGCAACAACCATTGGTTATAAAAGAATTATAAAACTTGATCCCGTAGAAACAGATAAAGTTAGAATCAGCATTACCGACTCAAAGGCATGTCCAGTGATTTCTACTATTCAAGTCTATTGATTCAATTAATTCTTACTTGCAACTCGGACATTCCCAGTCCTTATCAAGATCGATTACGGTGACGATTGAAAGATGCCGCTGCTTGGGTGCAACGATCACGCGGATATGTTGGCGGTCTTTTGAGGTGTAGCCTTCTACCGCATATTTAGGACCTTGCGCTGCATCCAATTCACTCTTATTGTAATTAACATCAGCTTTACGAACAATTTCCTTCACCTCCTTTTGCGTGATCTTTCTGCACTCCATCCGGCAACGAGCATGCTTGGTGAAAAAGTATTTAGATTCCGGATCACGAAAGACATCGAGGTTACTTCGATTGTCTTCTGTTGACTTCTTTGCTTTTGGAGTAGAGGTAGTCGCAGAAGAATTATCGTTCTCTAACTCTTCGCTATTACGGCATTGCCTTACACCCAACGCAATAACAAACAGCACGGCAAGCAGAAGATATGGAATCAGCTTTTTCATAATTCAGTCTACCTCAATATTATTTTTCCTGCTCCTTCTTATACAACTCAGTCTGCTTTTTCAGTAAGAAGTTATGAATAGCTTCCACATCATCCGCAGTAAGTGAATTACTAAAGTTGGCCATTCCATTTTGTGATAAGATTCCTTTTAATACGATATCCTGAAACACCATATGCTTAGCTTCTGTTAGTTTAGATAAATCAGGATGTTGAGATAAGTGCTTCTCACCAAAAGCTCCATGACACGTTTCACAATACGATTCGTAGATCGCAGCGCCTTTTGAAATAAGCTCTTCCTTAATTTTAGTTTCAGGTGGAGCAGGTGTTTTAATTTTAATTTGCTTAGGTGGAAGTGGTGTTTCTCCGCCTCCCAATTTAAAAGCCAGAATGCGTGTTTTATTTTGGTATTGAAAAATAACACCATCGGGCAGATAGCCGTACGTCTCCGCTCCACCATAACCAGCCATCACCACAACATACTGTTCGCCATCAATGCTATACGTGGTGGGTCCTGCCATAATACCGTTCCCCGTAAAAATTGATTTTAATTTTTTTCCAGTTTTGGCATCGTGTGCATTAAAGTACCCGGTACGTGTTCCCTGAAAGACTAAGTCCGGTGTTGACATAGTTCCACCATCGGGACCTCCTTCCGGAAATTTCCAGGCAACTTTTCCCTTAACAGGATCCCACGCCAACAAACTTTCTGTACGCAAAGTATCCTCCGCACTCGTGATCTGTTCTGGAACATTCTTTTTAAATTTATACATATTGCCGTAATCGATGGCTGTGTTATCTACATCATCTCGATACTTATAGGGATCGAATGCTTTGAATACCTGGGGTACTGACCGCTCTGGAATATATACTAACCCTGTGTTGGGATTGTACGACATCGGTTGCCAAACATGGCCACCACCTAAATAGGGAATTACCAATTTAGGTTTGTCTTTGTACCATTGTCCTTGTTCTGTCAATACAGGCCGGCCTGTTTTCATATCAACATGACTGGCCCAATTTACTCTGGTGTATTTCTCGGCAGAGATCAATTCACCTGTAGCCCGATCAAGTACATAAAAGAATCCATTCTTGGGTGCCATCATTAAAATCTTTCTGGCCTTCCCATTAATTTCTGTATCGGCTAACACTATGTTTTGTGTGGCGGTGTAATCCCAAATTTCAGAAGGCGTTGTTTGATAATACCAAACCATTTTTCCGTTATCGGGATTGATGGCAATGATGCACGATAAAAATAAATTATCACCACCTGATGGACTTCTATACCAGATTGGATAGGGAGTAGAATTTCCAGTACCGATGTAAAGTAAATTCATTTCAGCATCATAAGCCGACTCGCCCCAAGAAGTTCCTCCGCCTCCGGTTTGCCAATCGGAATTCGGATCCCAGGTTTTCGCTGCCATTTCCATCTCCTCACTTTCATACCCATTCTTTGGTTCGCCCGGAACAATCCAGAAGCGCCATTTCTCTTCGCCCGTTTTTAGATCATACGCTGTCACATAGCCACGCACTCCATACTCAGCTCCGGAATTTCCAATCATAACAATGTTTCCTGCAACATGAGGTGGGCTGGTGATTGTATATCCTTTAGTTCGATCTGTAAATGTATCCTGACTCCAAACTACTGAACCTGTTTCTGCATCCAGACAAACCAGAAAACCATCAAGTGTTCCTACATACACTTTTCCTTCCCATACTGCCAGCCCACGATTAACAGCATCACAGCATGCTCTGCGCGCATACGATGCATCTACTTCCGGTTTATAAATCCAACGTTGTTTCCCGGTTTTTGCATCGAGCGCATACACGGCTCCCCATGCACCAGAAGTATACATAATACCATCCGCCACAATAGGTGTAGCTTCCAACCCCCGCGGCACATTGCCAATAATTGTTGTGGCATCATATTCCCACGCAAACCCAAGGGCTTGTACATTCGAAGCATTGATATTATTCAGGGGCGAGTAATGTTGCATCTGCTCATTTCCACCTAACGTAAGCCAATCTTCCGCAGCCCTGTTGTTCAACCGTTCCTGATCAATCCATCCTTTCGGTTTTTCTTCTTTACAACTAATTACAGAAATAACAAGAAGGAACAGGTATACAACTTTTCTCATGGAATTATCAGGTTTAGTTGATTAAAGATAAGATTAATCGTGTTACCAAACTTTTAAATATCCGAAGTTCTACCTGAAATTTGTGTACCCCACTTAATACGAGAGAGATTTACCTAATCACAAACGATCGCATGGACACCGAGCCCATATCAGTCTTTTCGTTAAAGAAGTAGATTTGTTCTTGCTTCTTTTGCTGGGCGACAGAATAGATCAACGGAAGATAGTGATCATGGGTAGGTACTGACAGTTTCGCAGCCGATCCGATTTTATCGTAGTGAATAATCCCATCATGGTTTTGGTCCACCAAAAATGTTTTAATCTTTTCATCAAACTCAGTTGCCCAATCATACGGCTTCCCTGAAAAGTTCAGCATCCTTAGGTTGTGCACGATGTTACCGCTGCCAACAATCAACACACCTTTCTTACGCAACTCTTGTAGTTGCTGAGCCAGCTCATAATGGTATTGCATCGGTTTGTAATAATCGAGACTTAACTGATAAACAGGAATGTTGGCATCAGGATACATGGGCAGCAAAAAACTCCAGGTGCCATGATCAAGGCCCCATTCAAAGTCATCTTGAACTTCTGCTTTAGTTACCAGCTTTTTAGTCAGCTCAGCAAAGTCTTGAGCACCCGGTGCCGGATATTGCTGATCAAATAATGCTTGTGGAAATCCACCAAAGTCATGAATTGTTTTAGGTCGTTCCATAGCGGTAACGCTCGTACCTTGCGTTAGCCAATGCGCTGAGATAGTTAAGATCGCTTTTGGTTTGGGTAACTTAGTCCCTAATTCAGCCCACGAGCGGTTGTATTCATTTTGTTCAATGGCATTCATGGGGTTACCATGACCAATAAACAAGGTGGGCATTGTATCGGATGCTGGCAATTCATCCATCGCCTTCATAAAAGAACTAAGCGTGCTCATCGAATTAATTTAAAACTTGATTCTAACATTCTGTAAAGTAAACAGAATGATCAGGATTTTAATTCCAGAGTTTAATGGAGTTGACTTCGATCTTAATCCAGATTAAGAAATTTAGTTGCAGATGGTAAAAAGTATCCATTTAACTCATTGTTGCTCTCGTCTCTGAGGGTGGATTACCGTAATTTAGCGGTATTAAGTAACAATGGGTAAAATCTGAAGGCGATCTGTTTAACACTCCTGACCGAAGACACATTCTTTGCTGAGATTGTTTTGCCCGTTCCGATACCAAAATTTTTCACCTATCGGGTACCCGCTGAATTAAATCCGATTATTAAAAAAGGACAGCGGGTAATTGTTCCTTTCGGGCAAAAGAAAATCCTTACGGGAATCATTGCTGACTTACACCATCAGCCACCTAAAGAATACGAAGCCAAATACATCCATGATATTCTGGATGTGGGCGAAGTAATTTATGAGCAACAATTCAATCTCTATCAATGGATAGCAGATTACTACCTCTGCACCTTGGGTGAAGTGGTGCAAGCTGCTCTTCCCTCCGGCTTAAAGCTTTCGAGCGAATCGATGATACAATTGCGACCAGGGTTTGATCTGGAAGAAACTGATTTTGATTTTTCGGAGAAAGAAAGAATTCTGCTGGCGCGATTAAAATCGGATGTGCTTACCTATACCGAAGCAGCCAAACTTTTAGGAACAAAATCGATTTACCATATTTTGAAATCACTTGCCTCCAAAGAGAGCATTATCCTTTTTGAAGCAGTGAAGGAGAAATTCAAACCAAAAACAGAGCGACACATCCGCATTCATGCAAATTATGTGGTGAAGAAAAATCTTGAAACTTTATTTGAAACATTGGCCTCCAAGCCAAAACAAGAAGCAGTACTTCTAAAGTACTTGCAGGAAATACCTGTATTTTCAAATCCAGAGCTAAATCAACAAGGTATTGGTAAATCACGCTTGTTAGATTCAGAAATTTCTGAGTCATCCGTTAATACATTGATCAAAAATAAAATTCTTGAAGAATTTGAAGTGATTGTACCCCGATTCGGTTTCCCGGATAATGCGCATGAACATCCCGTTCTGTTAAGTGAAGAACAAGAGCAGGCGCGAAATGAAATTCTCTCAAGTTTTGAAACCAAAACTGCAGCGCTGCTTCATGGGGTAACCGGTAGTGGCAAAACTGAAATTTACATTGACCTCATCCGCAAAGCTCTTGAGGGGGGCTCGCAAGTATTGCTGCTACTTCCTGAAATCGCATTAACCACACAAATCGTTCAACGATTAAAAAAGATGTTCGGGAGTGAGATGGGTGTGTACCATTCCAAGTTTTCAGATAACGAACGCGTAGAAGTCTGGAATGGTGTACTCACCGGAAAATTTCGATTTATTATTGGTGTCCGCTCTGCCATCTTTCTTCCTTTCGACAATCTTAGTTTAATCATTGTCGATGAAGAACATGATTCTTCCTACAAACAACATGATCCTGCACCACGGTATCATGCGCGTGATGTGGCTATGGTGATGGCTCAGATTCATCATGCAAAAGTATTGCTTGGTAGCGCCACACCTTCCACAGAATCATATTATCAGGCTGTGACAGGCCGGTATGGATTAATCACACTCACCAAGCGGTTCGGTGAAGCTCAGTTACCTGAAATTATTTTTGCTGACTTGAGTCAGGAGAAAAAACGAAAGACCAATAAAGGCGAATTCTCTTCGCTCCTACTCAAAGAGATAAAATCAACCATTGATAAAAAAGAGCAAGTCATCTTGTTTCAAAACCGAAGAGGATACTCGCCCCTTGGTGCAGTGCGAAGATTGTAGTTGGGTACCTAAGTGTATCAATTGTGCGGTAAGTCTCACCTATCATCAATATCGTCATGCTTTGATTTGCCATTACTGTGGCTATCGCGAAGAGCTTACCTAATCAATGCCCTACGTGCAGTTCAAAAAGAATTCTCACGCTTGGCTATGGAACTGAAAAATTAGAAGAAGAATTAAAATTTCATTTCCCGGATGCTAGAACTCAGCGGATGGATTTGGATACTACCCGCTCGCGTTCGGGCTATGAAACCATTATTGAAGATTTTGAAAAAGGGGAAACGGATATTTTGGTTGGCACCCAAATGGTTACGAAAGGTCTTGATTTTGATCGGGTGAGTTTGGTGGCTGTGTTCGACACTGATCGCATGATGCACTTCCCGGATTTTCGTTCCTACGAACGAGCCTTTCAACTCATCACGCAAGTAAGCGGCCGTGCCGGGCGAAGAGAAAAAAGAGGAAAAGTAATTCTTCAAACCTCCAGTCCAGGGCATCCATTATTTAAATACGTCATTGAAAATGATGTTACGGGTTTTATTCAGGATCAATTGCATGATCGCGATGAGCATCATTACCCACCTTTCACCCGACTGATAGATATCACTATAAAACACAAGGACAAAAAAATCGCGCAAGCGGTAGCTGACAGTTTTACCAATCAACTTAAGGGAACATTGAAAGGCATTCGCATAATGGGACCGGGTGAGCCCATGATTTCTAAAATCAGAAATGAATTTTTAATGATGATTTTGGTTAAGATAAAACGCGATCAAGGCAAATTAAGTGAAATCAAAACAACACTAAGTACTATTGCTAATGACTTACAGCAGATGAAAGAATACCGAAGTGTGAAAATTGTATTTGATGTCGACCCGGTTTAATTCAAAATATCCCAATCTTCATTTAGTACCGGTATAGCCTGATGGGCTGTAAGATCAAACTGACAAGGGACTACGGAAACATAATTATTAGCGATCGCCCATTCATCATTATCTTCACCTTTGTCAAAATTTACAAAGTTACCGGTCATCCAAAAATAACTTCTTCCATTCGGGTCAAAGCGATGATCGAAATCTTCCACCCATTTTGCATTAGCCTGGCGGCAAACTCGAATACCCTTAATAGCTTCATTACGCTTGGGCGGAATATTTACATTCAACGCTACTCCCTTAGGTAATCCCTTTGTTAATACTTGATGTGTGATTTTCTTTACAATATCGTGTGTATGAGAAAAATCTGCTTTGTGACTGTAATCACATAATGAAAAACCGATAGCAGGAACGCCTTCAATGGCACCTTCTATTGCCGCTGACATGGTACCCGAATACAACACACTAATGGAGGTATTACTGCCGTGATTAATTCCACTCACTACTATATCGGGTTGGCGTTCATCCTTCAAAACGAAGTGACGAGCCATCTTTACACAATCCGCTGGAGTACCTGAGCACTCGTAGGCGCGAACTCCTTCAAAAATAAAGGACTCATTTAAACGAAGCGTATCACCTACTGTAATGGCGTGCCCCATCCCTGATTGTGGACCATCAGGTGCAACCACAATTACATCGCCTAACTCTTTCATTACATTAATTAAACTAAGAATACCACGCGAGGTGATACCATCATCATTAGAAACTAAAATTAAAGGTCTTGCCATCGTTTAAATCAGTAATGAGTTATTTCTTATAAAGTGAATTATAAAAGGCAATAATTCTGCCCAGTTCATATTTGTCGTCAAAGTCCAGCCGATTGCTCTTCACATAGCTTTCCACCTCATTGGCTTTTGCTCTCATCAATTCGTACCAATCATGTTTTTTGCCGGTAAACTCTTCTATGTCCCCATTCTCTTTTAGAATAAAGTATTTATTAACGAGTACCAGCCGGGTATAATTACCATAATAATAAAAGGAAGATGAGGTGGTTCTATATTCCAGTGATTCACGACACAGCACCGTTAACTTTCCTTCTTCCAACAATTCAAAAAAGACGGGTGCTTTATATTGACCTGCTTGCGAATAAGGAAGGGAATAAAATGTGCGATATCGTTTTACGGTCTCATCAAATATTTCAAACAAGAGAACTTTTCGGGCCGTAAAACTTCCCAATTTCTTATCGACCTGTACTTGCAAAATATCATTTTGCATATCGTATTTGATGCTACCCCTTAAGGTGTCACCCGAATCAAGCACAGTTCTTCCGCTATGCCAAAAGTCAGAAGCAAATTGTTGCCCCGTTAAAGGCAATGCTATACATCCTAAAATAAAAAAAAGAATTACCCTCATTCTTGTTTTAAAATTGAATGCCCTAGTTTATCCCTTTTTGTCAGCAAATATTTTTCATTATGAGGATTGGCCGTGATCTCTATTCCAATATTCTCAACAATCTCTAACCCATACCCCATTAACCCCACCCGTTTCTTTGGATTGTTTGTTATCAACCTGATTTTAGAAATCCCAAGATCATTCAAAATCTGAGCGCCAATTCCATAATCACGATTATCCATATCAAAACCCAATTGCAAATTGGCTTCCACGGTATCCAATCCTTCTTCTTGCAACTTATAGGCTTTTAATTTATTCAGTAAGCCTATTCCACGTCCTTCCTGTTTCATATACAACACCACGCCTTTGCCTTCGCGTTCAACCATCATCATAGCATTATGTAATTGACTTCCACAATCACATCTGCATGATCCAAAAATATCACCCGTTACACAAGACGAATGCACACGTACCATCACCGGTTCATCTTTTTCCCACGTTCCCTTTATTAACGCCATATGAACCTCATTCGTATTAAGCTGCTCATATGCTGCTAACGTAAAATCGCCATAAGCCGTTGGCATATTTACTACAACGTGCTTTTTGATCTGCGATTCAACTCGCATACGGTATGCTATCAAATCTTTGATAGTCACTAATTTTAGATTAAATCGATCGGCCACTTCACGCAAGTCTGGCAGCCGCGCCATCGATCCATCTTCATTCATAATTTCAACCAGCACTCCTGCCGGACGAAATCCTGCAAGTCGCGCAAAGTCAATTGCTGCTTCCGTATGACCTGCTCTTCTTAAAACACCTTCCTTTTTTGCTTTGAGTGGAAAAATGTGTCCAGGTTTACCCAACTCTTCAGGATTTGTTTCCGGATCTACCAACGCTTTGATGGTTTTAAACCGATCATGCGCAGAAATTCCGGTTGAGCATCCATGACCAATTAAATCCACTGAAACTGTAAACGGAGTTTCATAAACTGCGGTATTCTTTCCAACCATCAATTCCAATCCAAGCTCATCACAACGATCTTCTGAAAGTGGAGCACAGATGAGCCCTCGCCCATGGGTAGCCATAAAATTTACAATAGCGGGGGTTATCGACTCGGCCGCACAAACAAAGTCCCCTTCATTCTCACGATCCTCATCATCTACCACAACAATCACTTTACCATTTTTTATTTCTTCAATGGCCTCTTCAATCGAATCAATCTTAATCTTTGTACTCATTTATTTCTTTATTTCAATCCTTTAACAAAAAAGCAGGTATTCCTGTTCCTACTTGGCAATTACAATCCCAAGTAATTTTGCAAGCTCCTGTTCAGCTTCCTTTAAACCGGTTTGCATGGTTAATACTTCATCTAACTCATCCCAATTTCCATTTGACTCGGCAAGTTTAACTTTTTGAAGATTATCTTCCATCATTTTTTGAATCACTCTAAACTTTAATCGCAATACATTGGTAAGGGCCAATTCAGGCACGATTTCCTCTTCTTTTGAAAAATAAATTTTGTATTTATCACCCCAATGCTTACTGGTGTCATAACGTGGAGTGATCAAGTCCGTTACCAGGTTCTTTACTTCTTCGGTGCTATTCCGTAAAAAATAATGACTGTCGGGCACAGTGCCTTTACTAATTTCGGATTTATAAGCCTCGTATATTTTTCCGTAAACGGGATTTGTAAATGTAACATCATCTAACTCTCTTAGAAAAAAATCCGAAAGCGGATGTTCATCTACTGATTGATTCGTGTAATTCAACAGCAGCCTAATCGTTTCACGCTCTTGCAAATCTACCATACCCTGTGAATCGAGTTTGGTGGGTTTTTCTAGCTCCTTAACAACGTCTGGAGAAAGTAATGACTCTTCAGGATTATATTGTTTGTCGTTATTAGTCTTTCTACGTTCCTGTATTAAAACCTTGTTTAACTCCGAAAGCAAAACACTTTCGTCTATTTTTAAAAGCGTGCCCGCTTCCTGAATGTAAACTGATCGCTTTACCGGATCAGGAATTTGCGCAATGCTGGTAACAATTTCTTTTATTGATTCAGCCTTTTTTATTGGATCTCCTGCGGCTTGTTTAGCAAACAATCCGGCTTTGAACGATACAAAATCTTGGGTATGATCAACTAAAAACTTTTGAAACTCGGTTGTTCCAACCTTGCGGGAATAACTATCCGGATCTTCTCCATCCGGAAATAAAAGAACCCGAACGTTTAAACCACCCTTCAGAATCATATCGATTCCTCGCAGTGCAGCTTTAATACCGGCAGCATCCCCATCAAACAACACGGTAATGTTTTCGGTAAACCTGCGAATGAGTTTAATTTGATTTTCGGTGAGTGCAGTGCCCGAAGAAGCCACCACATTCTGCACATCGGCCTGATGCAACGAGATTACATCCGTATAACCCTCCACCAAATAACAGACATCATGTTGGCGAATTGCATTTTTACCTTGATACAATCCATACAGAACATCGCTCTTATGGTAGATTTCTGTTTCGGGAGAGTTGATGTATTTCGGTTGGTTTTTTTCTTTACCCAACATGCGGGCACCAAACGCAATTACTTTTCCCGAAATATTATGAACTGGAAAAATTACTCTCCCGCGAAAGCGATCATAGGTACTTCCATCTTCTTTTTTAACAACAAGGCCGGTCTTTTCCAGCAAGTCTTTATTATATCCTTTAGCAACGGCCTCCTCTGTAAAATTCTCCCAGCCATTGAGTGCATAACCCAGCTCAAATTTTTCAAGGGTGCGATCTGTAAATCCACGTTCACGAAAATAACTTAAGCCAATGCTGATTCCCTCCTCACTTCCTGTAAGTTGTTTGCGATAAAACTCATTCGCAAAGTTCATGAGAATATAAAGTCCTTCGCGCTCGCTGATGATTGCAGCACTTTCATCCGAGAGTCGATCTTCTTTTATTTCTACTCCGTATTTTTTTGCGAGATAACGTAGTGATTCAGCATAGCTCATTTTCTCATGCTCCATCACAAACGTGATGGCATCACCCCCCTTCCCGCTGCTAAAATCTTTAAAGATTCCTTTGGCGGGAACAACAAAAAAGGAAGCAGTCTTTTCGTTAGAGAATGGACTGAGTGCTTTATAGTTCTGTCCAGACTTTTTCAAGGACACAAAATCGCTGATCACGTCTACAATATCGAGGCGATTTCTTATCTCTTCTATGGTGTCTCTGGAAATCAACGGGTTAAGAATCTTGAACCCGTAAAGATACTTTAAAAAATGTGCGTCCCGATAGCTATCAGAGTTGATTTACCAATTACGAATTGAATCCTTTCTGTTTCAAAAAATCTTGTTTGTAAACCTCTGATTAAGAACCAATAAAGCCAACAGCTACCGTATTATTGGTATGTTCATCAATTAGAATGAAAGTTCCGTTTGGCGGATTTGTATCATACTGATCAGCGGCAATGGGTTTTCCGGTTTTTATGGAAACGAACGCAATCTCATTCATTTTCAATGCATTACTGGATTCAATTTTAAGCAGAGAGGCAGTATCTTGAACAAATTCGATAGAACTTACTTTTGCCTTTACCACCAGCGTGCCATGCTGCAATAGGTACGTTTTATTTGTTGCCAACGGTTGACTATTTAACCAGCATATATAGGCTTGAAAATTGGTTCGCAATTCTGTTTCCTCACCCACCCGAACAATAAAATCGCCACGACTGATATCTACATCGTCTTCAACCGTAAGGGTGATTGATTCTTTGGCGGTAGCACGTTGTAATTCAGTATCGTGTTTATAAATTTTTTGAACTTTAGTCGTTCTGCCCGAAGGCAACACAACTACTGAATCTCCTTCATTTACTTCGCCACTAGAAATGCGGCCGGCATAGCCGCGAAAGTCATGATTAGCTTCATTGCGAGGCCTGATTACATATTGCACCGGCATTCGAAACGGGAGGTCTTTTAGTAATTTCTTAACTGGAAGATTTTCCAAAATGGTGAGCAAAGGATCACCTATATACCAACTCATACGCTCTGAGGATTCCGTTAGGTTATCCCCGTGAAGGGAACTAAGCGGAATAATCGTTAAAGTAAGATGCTTGTTGGGGAGTTTTTCTGTGAGGGTCTTGAAGTCTTTTTTGATCGCATCAAATACTTCTTGCGAGTAATCAACCAGATCCATTTTATTTACACACACAATCACATTGGGAATGCGCAACAAATTGGCAATGAAATAATGACGATACGTTTGCTCTACAATTCCTTTGCGCGCATCAATTAATATCAAGGATGCCTCTGACTTCGAAGCTCCCGTAACCATGTTACGCGTGTATTCCACATGGCCAGGCGAATCGGCAATAATAAATTTACGTTTAGGAGTATTGAAATAAATATGAGCAACGTCAATCGTAATACCTTGCTCGCGTTCGGCAATCAATCCATCAGTTAATAAGGATAAATCAAGAAAGTCTATCCCCTTGCGTTGACTGGCACGCTCAATGGCATCTAACTTATCCTGTGTAATTGATTTTGTTTCGTACAACAAACGACCGATCAACGTACTCTTGCCGTCATCAACGCTTCCTGCGGTTGCTACTCGTAATACATCCATACTCTAAAAATATCCGATTACTTTTCTGGTTTCCATAGCAGCTTCGCTGCGTTTATCATCTAGCCGGGTACCGCGCTCAGAAACAGTGGCATCAATAATTTCATTAATGATTTGATCAACCGTTGATGCACCCGAGGCTAAAGCCGCAGTGCAACTCATATCCCCAACGGTGCGGAAACGAACCTGTCTGTTCTCTACAACCTCGTTGGCTTCTTTATAAATGAAATCGGAATATGGCCACAAAACGCCATCACGATCAATCACTTCGCGTGAATGCGAAAAATAAATGGATGGAATTTCTAACTTCTCTTCGCGGATATAATTCCAAACATCCAACTCTGTCCAGTTTGAAATCGGAAAAACCCGAACATTTTCGCCCGGCTTAATGCGGCCATTCAAATAATCAAATAATTCAGGACGTTGATTTTTCGCATCCCATTGTCCGAAATCATCGCGCACTGAAAAGATACGTTCCTTCGCGCGGGCTTTTTCTTCGTCTCTTCTTGCACCCCCTAAACACGCATCAAGGTTAAGTTCTTCTATTGTGCGCAGCAGGGTTGTTGTTTGAAGTGTATTACGGCTGGCAAATTTTCCTGTTTCTTCTGTAGCGCGTTTCGCGTTTATATCATCCTGCACGTGCCCAACCACTAATTCCATTCCTGTTTTCGTAACCAGCCAATCACGAAATTCTATGGTTTCAATAAAGTTGTGACCTGTATCGATATGAACTAAGGGAAAAGGTACTTTACCCGGATAAAAAGCTTTCTGCGCCAAGCGTACTAAGGTGATTGAATCTTTACCACCCGAAAATAAAATAGCGGGTCGCTCAAACTGACTGGCCGCTTCGCGAATAATATAAATTGCTTCGTCTTCTAATTCTCTTGGAAACTCTCTTAAATACTCCTTCATGATTTCAACATCAAGTATGAACAATTTTTGTAGCGTGAAGTCCACATTCTTTTGAACTTCCCTCCCACCACCAACGGCCTGCACGCGCGTCTTCATTGGCTGCGATGGCGCGTGTGCAAGGTGCACAGCCAATGCTTAAAAATCCTTTTCTATGTAAGGGATTGACAGGCACATTGTGTTGTTTGATATAATTACTCAAATCTTCATCCGACCAATCGAACAGCGGATTGTATTTGATTACTTTCATGTCTTCGCTCCATTCAACCCTTTGCATCAGTTGTCGGTTTGCTGATTGAAATTTCCTTAAACCGGTAATCCAAATATCAGCATTGGCAAGCGCGCGCTTAAGCGGGTTTACTTTTCGGATGGAGCAACAATCTTTTCTGTTTTCGACAGAATGATAAAAGCCATTGATTCCCTTTTCGTTTACATATTTTTCTACTTCATGCTGAGCCGGAAAAAACACATCGATAGAAATCTTATAATGTGATTGAGTAAGTTCTAGCAACTCATAGGTCTCTTGAAAAAGCCGCCCCGTATCTAATGTAAAAAGTTGAATGGGTAGTTTATTGGTTGCTATTAACTGAGTAAGCACCTGATCCTCTTCACCCAATGACGTTGCAAATTTCGGTTGAGCAAAGTTTTTAGCCACCCAAGTTAATCCTTGAACGGCATCTAACCCTTCTAATGAAGAACTTACCTGCTCAAGCCGATTCATGCCTTCACATTATCCTTTATGGGTGATCGCTCGCGCAATTTCTCCCATGCCCGTTCGTGAAAATAATACAAGGCTATCTTGGAGAACACTTCAATAGATGCAATTGAAAATGCAAATTCCCATTTTCCGGTTACCCAATAGGAAATTATCCAGGTGTCAATTGTTCCCACAATGCGCCAGGAGACAGCTTTCGCTATACTTACAAGGCGACCCGCTTCGTTTTCGCGGTTAATTCGGTTCGATATCCAGGAGTCTAATAGCATGGTGCAAAGGTATAATATTAATCTACTAATTATATAGACTTACAGTATTAAAAATTTAAGTGATTAGAAAAAACCTTAGAAAGGCTCAACTAAACAGATAATTTCGCTGTTTTGCAGCTATGAACTATTCTCAGGAAGATATCTTAAAAGCGCTCGGTACAGTTCAGGATCCAGATCTTAAAAAAGACCTGGTTTCTCTGAATATGATCAAGGATATTCAAATAAGTGGCAAAAAAGTCAGTTTTACGGTTGTCCTTACCACCCCTGCCTGTCCGCTAAAGGAAAAAATTAGAAAAGATTGCGAAGATGCTGTACTAAAAGTTATTGGAGACGATGAGTTATCGATCAAGATGACTTCATCCGTTACCAGCATTAGAGACAATACGCCTATCCTACCCGGGGTAAAAAATATTATTGCAGTTGCTTCGGGTAAAGGCGGAGTTGGGAAATCGACCGTAACAAGCAATTTGGCTGTTGCCTTGGCGAAATCAGGCGCAAAGGTTGGGATCATTGATGCTGATATCTTCGGCCCTTCTATTCCCGTAATGTTTAATTGCGAACGCGAACAGCCCGAAGTAAAAGTGAAGGATGGAAAAAATCTCATCATTCCGCTTGAGCAATACGGAGTTAAACTTCTTTCCATTGGGTTTCTAACACCAGCAGATAGTGCGATAGTTTGGCGCGGCCCTATGGCCTCATCGGCCTTAAAGCAATTTCTTACGGATGCGGAATGGGGCGATCTTGATTATTTGCTGATAGATTTACCACCCGGCACAAGCGATATACATTTAACACTGGTGCAAACAGTGCCAGTAACGGGTGCCATTATAGTAACTACTCCACAAAAAGTGGCTTTAGCCGATGCAATCAAAGGTTTAGCAATGTTCAAGCAACCATCAATCAATGTTCCTGTTCTTGGTGTAGTTGAAAACATGGCCTACTTTACACCGGAGGAATTGCCTAACAATAAATATTACCTTTTCGGGAAAGGGGGCGGACAGAACCTTGCTGAGAAATATGATGTTCCACTGCTTGGACAGATTCCATTAGTGCAAAGCATCCGCGAAAGCGGTGACAGTGGATTGCCCGCAGTTTTAAAAGATGGAACTACCGCTAAAGCGTTTACCGAACTTGCCGAAAATCTTGCCCGCCAAGTTGCCATAAGAAATGCTAAATTTGAATCGACTAAGCGAGTTGAGTTGCAAGCATGATTAAAACTACCAGTAAGTGAAAAAAGAAGAAACTATTTCCCGTGTTGAATCTGCTCTAGATAGTATAAGACCTTATTTGGAAGCCGATGGCGGAAATGTGCGTGTAATTGAGCTTACAGATGATAATATTCTCAGACTTGAGTTCGTTGGTGCTTGTGGCAATTGCCCGATGTCGACCATGACCTTTAAGGCTGGGGTTGAGGAAGCGATAAAGCGGGCAGTGCCAGAAATTGCAACTATTGAAGTGGCTAACCTGACAACTGCATAAGGTTACTACCACTCTGATTTTACAATTAACCCTAAATCAATTTACAATAAGATTTTCAGTCAGGCGCTCTACTATTATGAGATTACAGATTGTCTTCATTTCTGCCCTTCTCATCAGCGCTTACAATAGCACGCACGCCCAAGAACGTTGTGGCACAGTGAAATACGAAGAGCTGCGTCTGCTGAAAAATCCAAACCTTGAAAAAACACAACAGTTTGAAAACTGGTTGAGCAATAAAATCTCGCAACCAAAACTTCAGCAACAACGCACACAAGGAACTCAAACCGCCACATATGTCATTCCTGTGGTTGTACACATAATTCATAACGGAGAAACTATCGGCTCTGGAATTAACATTTCTGATGATCAAATCAAGTCACAAATCAGTGTGATGAATAAAGATTTTCAGCGAATGAATCTTGATGCCACTAATACACCGGCAGAATTTCTCCCTGTAGCAGGAAATTTAGATATAGAGTTTGTTTTGGCCAAGCAAGATCCCTTTGGAGCAGCCACTAACGGCATTCAGCGAGTTCAAGGAACAAAATCAGTTTGGACAATTAATGACAATGCAACGTTTAAGGCGTTGAGCTACTGGCCAGCGGAAAATTACTACAACATCTGGGTTGTAAACATTCCTTCCTTTCTTGGATATGCACAATCACCCGTATCCAATCTTCCCGGACTCGAAACATCCCCCGATGATCGGCTTACAGATGGAGTGATTGTTCACTATAAAGCCTTTGGATCTAACTTCGAAGGACTTGGCACTTTTTCACTTGATACAAAATATAACCGAGGTCGTACTGCTACCCATGAGACCGGTCACTTTTTTGGACTGCGACACATTTGGGGTGATGATGGAAGTTCCTGCACAGGAAGCGATTATGTGGATGATACTCCCAATCAAGGAGGAAGTTATTCAGGACAATGCCCTTCTGGTACTCGCACTTCCTGTACATCAAGCGACATGTATATGAATTACATGGATTACACGGATGATGCATGTATGAACCTGTTTAGCCAAGGACAAAATGCTCGCATGATTGTAGTGTTAGAAAATAGTCCGCGTAGATTTAGTTTACTCAACTCCATTGGTGATGAGCCCCCACCTCCGCTCACATTAGATCTCGCTTTACGCGGAATAGTTTCACCCGGCAGCACTACGTGTGGTGGTTCTATTGTCCCTATAATTGAAGTACAAAATCTTGGCACCACTACGTTAACATCGGCAAGGATACACGTGAAGAAGAATGGAGCAGTTGCTGAAACAAAAGATTTTGTGTTGAATTTACCCTTCGAAGGAATTACAACGGTTTCCTTCTCTCCACTTCTTCAAGCCTCGGGTTCGGCACCTTATGAGTTTGAAGTTCTTCTGGTGAACAATTCAACTGACCAACGCACAACGAATAATAAACTTTCAATAAGTTCTTCGGTGCCACCCACTGGTAACTTACCAATGAGTGAAATTTTCAATTCTATTCCATCCACCTGGAGCCGCTATAACCCTGATAATAAGATAGCCTGGGAATTGATTAGTACAACGGGACATGGCAATACGATGTACGTAAATTGTTATGACTATGAAAATGAAGGCGCCATTGATCAATTGATTACACCCATTCTTGATTTAACAACCGCCCCTGTGGCATTTCTTAAGTTCGATCGGGCACATGCATTTTATGGTTCTTCGAATCAGGAACGCCTTCGCGTGTTGGTAACAACCATTTGTGATGTAAATACATCCACTGAAATTTTTAATTTGGCAGGCTCCGCATTAGGAACAGCTCCTCAAACCACCAGTAATTTTATTCCCACTTCATCCCAATGGGAAACAACTTCTCTTTCTTTGAATGCATTTATAGGAAATAAAATTCAGATTGCCTTTGAGGTAGTTAATGGATGGGGAAATAATGTGTATTTAGATAACGTGGTAGTTTCAACGGACCAATTAATTGATCTTGCCTTGCTGTCCGTTGAAAGCCCCGGACCGGTAACCTGTGTTGCAAGCCCTGCTCCTCAAGTACGTTTAAAAAATTTAGGGAGTGTGGCTATAACTTCCTTTACCATTCAGGCAACAATAAATAATCAGGCACAAACTGCACAAACCATAAGTAACATCTCCTTTGAAGCGAGTGAGGAGAAAACATTTACTTTAAATACTCTTCCTCTATTGAATGGGAATAATACAATCGTATATACGATAAGCAATCCCAATGGATTACCCGATGCAAACGCTCAAAATAATACACTTACTGTAAAACGGATAGTAAATGATTACACTGAAAACATTCCCTTACGAGAAAACTTTAATGGAAATTTTTCTACCAAGTGGTCTGTCGTCAGTCAAAACAATCAAGCCGAGTGGATTTCAGTTGCAACCAACAAAGAAAACTCATTAGGGTACATTGCTTTTGATAATACCAACAAAGGTGAAGAATCATGGTTGGTAAGTCCGGTGCTTGATTTTTCAAAAGCTATTAAGGCAAGTTTGTTTTTTGACGTGAGTTATGTAGTCAATCGCGAGGAAACGAGAAATTAAGGATTCTGTATTCCGAAGACTGTGGACAAACCTATACCAACATGGTTATATGATCAGTCCGGTATGAAGAAACTTTGCTTCACAAACACTATTGGACACCACTGGCAGATTCTGCCTGGCAATCGCCAAGGCAAAGTATACCCCTCAATTCACTCACTGGTAAAGATCAATTACGCTTTGCGTTTGTTGCTACAAATGATTTCGGCAATAATCTTTATATCGATAATATAGAGTACTTTATTGACGATGATCCTTTTCCGATTTCATTACAAGATCCCTATTCTGTTTACGGTGGTGGAGACGAACTAAAATTGACTTTCAATCTAGACGAAAAACAAACTACCTATCTTAAAATTTATACTATGCAGGGGCAGTTGCTTGTTGATAATGTGTTACCCGAAACACTCAATCAAACCTACTCATTTGATCTCGGCATTCAGGGGTCAGGCATTTACATTGTGCAGGTTATCTTTAAAGAAGGTGCGAGAGCAACTAAAGTATTTTTGGCGGGAAAATGATTCTAATTACGATTTCAGAAATGCGAGGTAAGAATGATCGCCTTGGCATATAAAGTACGATTTTAGAAGTACGAGGCGCGAATTGTATCAGTCAAATAAGGGTGCAATTTTGGAATGGTGATTGGTGCGGTAGATTTATTCGAATAACTATCTTTGTGTTGCTTGGAGTTTGAATCCAATCTTGAACATTAACGAATGAGTAAAAAAAGAATTGCAATCCTATATGGCGGTCGGTCGGTAGAACATGGCGTTTCAATCAATTCGGCCCGCAATATTTTTCAATACATTGACAAAAACCTTTTTGAACCAATCCCGATCGGAATTTCCCTAAAAGGGGTTTGGTATAAAACAGATGCCATTACAAAGGAGATAGAAAAAGGAGAAGAACTTTCTCTTCGCTTAAATCCGGACTCGCCCTCTTTTACCTCTAAGTCAGGGAATTTTACTGTGGATATGGTCTTCCCTGTTTTGCATGGCACCGATGGTGAAGACGGAAGCATTCAAGGTTTGTTAAAAGCTATGGATATACCGATGATTGGAACCGGAGTTGCCGGCTCGGCCATATCGATGAGCAAATTAGTGGCAAAACGATTACTCAAGGAAGCAGGTTTGCCGGTTAACAAATTCCTTTTCTCCTATTTCTCTGACAAAAAGCAATTCACATTCGAAGAAATTGAAAAAGAATTAGGATTGCCCTTTATGGTAAAGGCTGCCAATCTTGGTTCATCCGTTGGCGTTTCCAAAGTAAAATCAAAATCTGATTTTGAAAAAGCAGTGACTGACTCCTTCAATTTTGACGACTGTGTTTTATTCGAAGAATTTATTGAAGGCCGCGAGATAGAATGTGCTATTCTGGGTAACGATCCGGTGCAAGCTTCCTTGCCGGGAGAAATTATTATTAGCAGTAAGTATGATTTTTATACCTTCGATGCCAAGTATGTAGATGGCGAAGCGGTGTCCATTGATGTACCTGCTAAAATAGAACCTTCCCTTGTTGAAAGAATAAGAACCGTTTCGATTAAATCGTACCAGGCTTTAGGGTGTGAAGATTTTTCGCGGGTAGATTTATTTCTTACCAAACATGGGGATGTATTCGTAAATGAAATCAATACCATACCGGGCTTTACCAATTCAAGTATGTTTCCCATGATGTGGAAGGAACGCGGTATTTCTTTTAGCGAACTGATCACGAAACTGGCAGAGTTAGCAGAGACGCGTTACAAAAAATCAAAACGAGTTGCACGGGATTATCAATCGGCATTAAATTTCTAACCCATGAAATTAGGATCACTCTTTAAAAAACGTTCGTTGGGTGGCTTGCTGATGAGTCTCGCACTTACCCTAGGTAGTGTGCTATTCATTGCCATCATCTATTTCTATATCTATCTTCCTGGAGTTACCAATCATGGAGAATCCATTACCGTACCCGATCTGAAAGGAATGGAGTACGAAGAGCTCGAAACATTTCTTACCAAAAATGATTTACGCTTTGCCGTAAACGATTCTGCTTACTCAAGTGATTTTCCACCGCTTGCTGTGCTTCGACAGTTTCCACAACCAGGAGCCAAAGTAAAAGAGAATCGGGTTATCTATGTTTCCCTAAATCGAGTGTTGCCCCCTACTCTACCAATTCCCGATTTAGTGGATCGGTCGTTAATCAATGCTGAAGTAGTTTTAAAAAGCATTGAACTCAATCGAGGTCGTATTCTCTATGTCCCTGATCCGTTTCGAAACTTAGTAAAAGAAATGCGATACGAAGGCAAGAAAATTGAACCCGGCACTCGTATAACCAAAGGCGCTACTATTGATCTGGTAGTGGGCGATGGTAATGGCCCGGCTGACTTTACCATTGGCAATTTATTAGGCGACAGTTTTGAAACCGCCAAGTTTAAATTAATGGGTTGGAATCTGCATTTAGGTACAGTTCAAATCCCACTTGGGATGGATACTACAGGCATGGAACCATTCGTTTATAAGCAATATCCTGTAAAGGGAGATTCTGTTCGTGTTGGTGATCCTGTTGATATCTGGATAGGCCCTAAAGGATATGTAGAGGAAGAAGGTGAAGATGACTCAGAATCTGATGATGAAGTGGAACTATAAACCAACGGTGTGAATCGGTTAGTTTTCTCAATCTTTTTTTTACTTTTTGTTTCAACTGGTTTTTGTCAGTTGATTCTTGTTCCTATTCAAAAAGAAAATCCAAATAAGAAAAGCAGTTTAGCGCGCACACGTTCAGTAGATCCCATCATGCTTCCCTTTTGGGATGATTTTTCCAGTGTACGAAACGGGTATGCTGATTCAACCAAGTGGCAATACGGAAACTCCGTTTGGATAAATTCAGGTATGGGTATCAATCCCCCTTCGCTCAACGTAGCAACTTTCGATGGCTTGGATTCACTAGGCAAGCCGTATAATGTGAATGATGTACTCGCCAAAGGATTTGCCGATAAATTTATTTCGGCACCAATCCGAATGGATTTACCCAGTGCGTCTGAACGTTCAGCCATTGCCATCACGTTCTTTTATCAGTTTCAGGGAAATGGGGAACCGCCAGATGCCGGTGATCTTCTTTCGCTTGCATTTAAAAACAACTTAGGAGCTTGGGAAGTAGTATGGTCGATAGAAAATAATGGCACCTTAGTAAAGGATAAATTCATTCCTGTTACAATTCCCATAACAGCAGACAAATATTTTCACGACAATTTTCAGTTTCGGTTTCAAAATTTTGCGCGACTCTCTGGCCCGTATGACACCTGGCATGTAGACTACATTTATATAGGCAATGGAAAATCGCAAACAAGTCCCGTCTATCCTCTTTTCCCTGATCGGGCAATCAGCAAGCCATTTACTTCATTATTCTCTACCTATAGGGCAGTACCGATTAAACACTTTTTTTCAGACCCTGCTACGATCATCACAAAGCCTTCGGTTACGATTACTAACCGTAGGCAAGATCAAAACGTGGGCCAGCCCGTTAGCTATAGTTCTTCAGCGCAAATCTCCATGACGAAAGAAGAACAAACTCCAATTATATTAAATGCAGTTCTTGACATCAATGCAGGAATTGGAGATGCATTGATTTATAATGAACAACGGATTGTCACCTTGCAAACAATTCCCGATCCAACAACTTTTGATTCTTCCGCAGACTCTATCAACATTAAATTAAATATTGTATTTGACTCTGGTGATGATGAGATCAAAACCCCAACGGACGGTGATTATGATTTTAATGTTTTTAATCCGATTACCTTTAAAACTAATGACACCCTTAGCGCAAGCTATATACTTTCAGATTTTTACGCTTATGATGATGGGGCAGCAGAATATGGTGCAGGACTCAATCAACCGGGCGCGCAACTTGCGTATCGATTCGATATGAAGACCACAGAACCTGATACCATTGTTGCTGTGGATATTTACTTTCCCCGTTTTGGTGATGAATCCAATCAGATCATTCAATTTCACATTTTGAAGGACCTAACAGATAAAGCTTCGGATGAAGTATTTAGAGGAAATATTCCGATTCAACGCAATTCATTAAATAAATTTTGGCGAATTTCTTTAGAAGAACCTAAAGGGATAAAAGACAAATTCTACATTGGCTGGAAACAACTTTCATCGGCTACTATTGCTGTAGGTCTTGATAAGAATACAGATTCAGGGAGTATGATTTACACCAACATCAACGGAAGTTGGGAACAAAACACAACGCTTAAAAGGGAGCTTGATGATTAGACCAATTTTTGGCCCTGGTAAGCCTGGACCCAATACAAGCGTTGAAGACACTCCAGAACTTTCTATTTATCCAAATCCAAGTTCAGGAACATTTTATATTTCTTCTTTGGTTGAAGAAGCCATTCTGTTTGATACAACAGGTAAAAGGATTTTAATAAATCTAGAACTCGAAACCGATAGAACACGAATTTCAATTCAGTCTCCTGCTTCGGGATTGTTCGTACTACGCACCTATCAAAATAAGGTATGGAAGAGTAGCAAGATTGTGGTTCGATAGCTAATGCATTCACCGCAAGGACGCTATGGCGCAAGGAAAATAATCAAAAGTCTCCTTTGCGGTTAAATGAATTCCCTACAGCCCTGATACCTGACTTGTTCCAACTGCCTCCACAATCTCCAGTGGGTTGGGCGTAAAACAGATTATAAAAATTAGCAATGCAATTATTCCCAGTATGATCCTGCCTTGACTAAGAGGCGTTTCATCTTGTGAAGGGGGATGTTGAATACCCACAAACCTGCCAATTATTAAAGCAAATAAAAGCCAACCCGGATAGCCGACCACATGCGGAAAGACAGAAACGATTCCATACTGAATTGCAAAGAGACCGATGGCATACATCCACGTATCGCGCTGCGGCAATGCAAGTCCACGCATAGCCAGATAGTGGAAGCCAATGAAAAGAGGAATTTTGTATATCAATACATTTAGTCCGTCTGCCGGATGAACATACCCGAGACCCGCATAGAATAAAAATCCACCAAAGATTACGGTTGCAATTCTCCGATGCCATTTATATCCCACCAACCCATACAACACATGTCCCCCATCTAGCTGACCGATTGGCAACAGGTTAATACTTGTAAACACAAGCGATAAAAATCCTGCAAAAAGAAATGGATAATGTATAAGCTCATGGACGTTGGGAACCAGAGTGGGGTCGGCTACAAATTTTTCAAAGAACAAAAACAATAAATTTTTGCCAAGAAAAATATTTGCTGATCCTTCGGGCAAAAACCCAGGTTGATACACATGATTGGCATAATCCAATCCAAATTGTTCGTACTCTGGATGGATTTGGAAAATATATTCTGGTGGCGGAAGGTGTGTGAATCCATAAAACAAAAATCCCAATGAAACCACAAATCCTGCAAGTGGTCCAGCAATTCCAATATCGAAATTTTCACGCGTAGAATTTACCCGTTGCTTCAATCGAATAAGTGCTCCCAACGTTCCAAGCATTAAGGGCAAAGGAGGCAAAGGAATGTAATATGGCAATGATGTTCGAACCTTGTTATGAATTGCCGTGAAGTAATGACCAAACTCATGCGCAGTGAGAATAGAAAGAAAACAAATTGCGTACGGCAGACCGGAATAAAAATCATTCCAGGTGTAGCCACTTACTAAAATGGATTTTCCATACGTCCATTCAGCACCCGCCAACGTGGTGGTGATAAACGTGACAATGAATAAGGAGGAATGTATGAGTGTGGTCTTAAGTTTTGGATTCATGGAAAGAGTGAAAAAATCTGATCAGGATGTTGAACATGAAACGTTTGAATACCCGCCTTGTTTGCCCCAATCAGGTTATCTTTATTATCGTCAAGAAAAATTGTCTCAGCAGGCTGTAAATTACTCTGCGCAAGCACGTGCTCATAAATAGCCACATCAGGCTTACTTAATTTTAACAGATGTGAGTAATAAGAATTATGAAAATAATGGTCAATTCGTTCCTTGCCTGTAAGCTGTTGCACAATTTTGCTAAAACACTGTAAGTGAATGTTGTTGGTATTACTTAATAAATAGATCGAATAGTTTTTCTTCAATCGTTCCAGCAATTGAATGCGTTCGATGGGGATATCCAACAGCATGGCATTCCAGGCAGCATCCAATTCAGTATCAGTTACTTTTAAATTAAGCGACTCACGCAGGTGATCACGAAATTCCGCATCTGTAATCAGACCCTTTTCGTACTCATGAAAGTAAGCTCCGTGATGGACCCGGCTTTTGATTTCCTCCAAGGGTAAACCACTTAGGGTAGCAAAAGCCTGATGCGTTTTTTCTACTGCGAGGTTGATAATTACTCCTCCTAAATCGAAAATAATGTTTTTAATTCCTGTAGGCGCCAAACGGTTGTGAATTAACGTTCAAAGATGTAAAATTGCAGTCCCAAATAATAACTAGCTGCAAATATAGCTGGTTATCTCAAAGAGGGCTCATAGTTCCCCCGATAGCGATCAGGAGGTTAGAGCCTGAAAAAATTAGGGGCCCATAGCTCAGCTGGTTAGAGCACTTGACTCATAATCAAGGGGTCGCTGGATCGTGCCCAGCTGGGCCCACTTTTTATTTACCTCTACTGTCTTTCCATTTTTAAAAACTGCTATTTGTTTTACGGAGCCAGTTATACCGGGTGAAATCTCCTTCCTACCTTGCGGCCGTTTTTAACGAAATCGCATGATCCGCTTTTTACTTCCTTTATTATTTATTAGCACCGTAATGTTTGGCCAACAAGATTCCAGTAGGCTGTTGCAAGATGTTGTCATTCATAGCAACCGCATACAAACAGGGTTCGATCAAACCGCAGCAAGTCTGATTGTAATTTCGGCAGCCGACATAAAACAATCACCCGCATTAAGTGTTCCTGACTTACTTCATTACTATGCGGGGGTCGATATTCGCCAGCGTGGAGCAAATGGAGTGCAAGCTGATGCAAGTATTCGCGGTAGTACGTTCGATCAGGTTCTGATTCTAATCAATGGAATAAAAATCAGCGATCCACAAACAGGACACCATTCACTCAACCTGCCCGTTGATATTGAAAACATTGAACGCATTGAAATATTGAAAGGACCCAGTGCACGCATCTATGGACAAAATGCATTTGCCGGAGCTATTAACATCATCACCAAAAATCCTGACGACAGTTACATAAAAGTGCAAGCACAAGGCGGTGCTTATGGCTTGGGCGGAATCCGGCTCGCGGCTTCGATGGCTAAAGAAAAAGTAAAACAATATATTTCGGCCAGTCGCGATTTTTCAGATGGTTATCAGTACAACACCGATTATGTCATTTCCAATCTCTTCTATCAATCGGAAGTACAGACTAATGCAGGAAAAGTAAATGTGCTTGGTGGTTTTACCGACCGGAGTTTTGGTGCCAATGGATTTTATGCGAGCCCGGCAAACATGGATCAATACGAGGCCATACAAACCAGTTTACTGGCAGTTTCTTTAGAAACCAATCCGAAAGAAAATGTTATTATTAAGCATCGACTTTATTGGCGCAGAAACCAGGACGAATATCTTTTTGTTCGGAGCAATCCAAACCTCTATCGGAATTTACATACCAATAATACGGTGGGTTACGAAGCTAATGCTTCCATTAAAAATAAGTTGGGCACAACCGGATTGGGAATTGATGTGAATCAACTCTGGTTGGTTAGCAATAACTTAGGTGATCACGAACGAACCGTGGCTACCCTATTTTTAGAACACCGGTTTGAAAGCCGGAATGGAAAATTTAATGTAACTCCTGGTGCACAGCTTAATTACTACTCCGATTTTGGTACCAACTTTTTTCCCGGCATCGATGCGGGGTACACCGTAACACCAGCAATTCAATTCTTTGCAAATGCAGGCTACACGTATCGTGTGCCCACGTATACAAATTTATATTATAAAGATCCGGCCAATGCGAGCAATCCTGATTTACTTCCTGAGTATGCCTTCTCATACGAGGGAGGCATGAAAGTTATAAACCAAAAAACGTTCAACCTGCAAGCATCTTACTTTGTGCGGAACGGAAAACGAATTATCGATTACACAAAAGACGTGAGCACTGATCCCTGGTTTCCCGATAATCTGATTGATATCAACACAAAAGGATTTGACATGAATGGAAGTTGGCGACCAAATATTTTCCTTCTTTACAAATTGGATCTTGGCTATACCTATATTGATGCCACCAAAGTCACTGATTTAAACTTTTCGAGATATGCATTAGATAACTTAAAAAATCAGGTGGTAACGAGCGTTACTTTAAAGTACTCAAAGAAAGTACTTCACACAATTAACTTTCGCTATTGCGATCGTCTAAACCTACCCGATTATAATGTAGTTGATACGCGCATTAGTTGGCAAGGGAAATCATTTGGCGCTTTCGCAGATCTTACCAATGTGTTTGATCAAGTCTACACCGAAACTAACCTGGTTACAATGCCGGGAAGATGGTTTAAAATGGGGGTAAATTTCAAGTATTAATTTAAATACATCCCCACTCTTAGTGAAACTTTGTGACTAGCGCCTTAGTGGTTATAAGATAGATATTAAACCACAAAGCCACGAAGGACACCAAGCAACACTAAGGTTGTAGACAACATAAAAATTTACCTATCTTGGTTCAATCAAAATCCAAACTTGAATCATGAAGGTTAAGTTTATTCTATTTCTCCTTGCGGGAATTGTAAACACTACACTGACTGCACAATCTCCCACTCGTCAATTCGAACCTGTCAATTTTTCGCAGGTTAACATTACCGATTCATTTTGGAAGCCTACGCTCGATAAAGTTGCCACCACCACCCTTCAAGCGTGTATTTATCAAACAGAAGTTAAAACTCCACGCATCCGGAATTTTGAAAAAGTAGCACGCGGCAAAAATGAAAAGCATGAAGGTATCTTCTACGATGATTCGGATGTTTTCAAAGCCTTAGAGGCGATTGCCTATTCATTAAAGAATCATCCTAACCCTGATCTTGAAAAAAAGGCAGACGAGTGGATTGATAAAATCGCGGCCGCACAATTACCAGACGGGTATATCAACACGTACTACTCTTTAGGAAGATTAGATGAGCGCTGGACCGACATGAGTATGCATGAAGATTACAATGGCGGCCATCTCATTGAAGCAGCTGTTGCTTATTATCAGGTAACGGGTAAAAGAAAATTATTGGATGTAGCCATCAAGTTTGCAGATCATTTTGATTCGTTGTTTGGCCCAGAAAAAAGACATTGGGTTACCGGCCATCAAGAGTTAGAACTTGCATTCGTAAAACTTTACAACACCACTAAAAACAAAAAATACTTAGACCTCTCCTATTGGTTGCTCGAAGAGCGTGGTCATAAGTATGCAAAGGGTTATACGTGGACAGACTGGCGTGATACTGCTTACGCACAAGATGTAGTACCTGTGCGGGAGCAAACCGAAATTACAGGTCATGCTGTGCGCGCGATGTATATGTACACAGGTGCCGCTGATGTAGCGGCATTGACAGGCGATGAAGGCTATATGAAAGCCATGAAGGCTGTATGGGAAGATGTTGTTTATCGAAATCTTATATGTAACAGGGGGTATTGGCTCATCAGGAAGTAATGAAGGATTTGGTGCGGATTACGTGTTGCCTAATGAGCAGGCTTATTGCGAAACATGTGCCTCGGTAGGAATGGTTTATTGGAACCAGCGCATGAACTTACTAACCGGAGACAGCAAGTTTATAGATGTGCTTGAGCGAAGTTTATACAATGGTGCTCGTGACGGACTTTCGTTAGATGGCGATCGTTTCTTCTATGGAAATCCTTTGGCTTCGGATGGCCGGCACAACAGAAGGGAATGGTTTGGTACAGCATGTTGTCCGGCCAACATTGCGCGATTAATTTCTTCACTCGGTGATTACATCTATGGATTCTCTGATAAAGGAATTTGGGTTAATCTTTATATTGGCAGCAATACAACTGCAAAGATTGGTAAGAACGATGTTCCTATAAATTTGGAAACAAATTATCCGTGGGATGGAAAAATAAAAATCGCTGTCAATCCAAAAAGTAAAACCAAGTTTGCTTTGAATCTGCGTATTCCGGGTTGGGCGCAAGGTGAAGCCGTACCGGGTGACCTTTTTGTTTTCGAAGATAAAACCAAAACAAATTTTACGATTACACTAAACGGAAAACCTGTTTCTTACAACATGAAAAATGGGTATGCCGTAATTGAAAGAGATTGGAAAAAAGGTGATGCCATTGAATTGAATCTCCCCATGGAAGTAAAACGAATTGCCTCTCGACCCGAAGTAAAACAAAATATTGATCGGGTGGCCCTGCAACGGGGCCCATTGGTGTATTGTGTGGAAGGTGCAGACAACGGCAATCAAGCATGGAACCTGATACTTCCTGATCAGGCTACTTTTCAAACAACGCATCAAAAAGATTTGTTGGATGGAATAACAACCATTCAGTTTGACGCCCCTACCGTACAAATCAGCAATGATGGTCAGTCTGTAACAACCGAAATAAAGAAAATTACAGCCATCCCCTACTATTCATGGTGCAACCGAGGTCAAAATCAAATGCAGGTTTGGTTACCCCGAAAAATTAAGGACGTTAAGTTGAATGATTGACCAAACTGATCACTTACTCACCTTTAAGTTACAACCAGATCAAAGCATCATTATTAATTCTTGAAGCCAAACGCTTCATACATCTTTTTATAAATATCCGTGTTCTGATAAATTCCTGAAAATTTCTCAGACCCCGGACCAAATGCAAATACAGGAATCATCACTCCGGTATGATGTCCCGTAGTAAACTTACCTTCCACGGTGCCGGTCTTCATATCTCCGCCTATAATAGAAAAACCTCCTGTTTCATGATCCGCTGTAATAATCACTAACGTATTACCATCTGCGGCAGCAAAGTCCAACACCTTACCGATTGCATTATCAAAATCAATCATTTCATCAACAATATATTGTGTGTTATTGCTATGTCCCCCCCAATCAATTTGCGAGCCCTCAATCATCATAAACATTCCTTTCTTGTTTCCTTTAAGTAGTCTGATTGCAGCTTCGGTAGATTTTACTAATTCATCACCACGGCCTTCCGAGAATCTAGCTTGTTGTTCATCCGCAAGAAAAGCAGCTAATTTTCCTTTAGTAATTTGTTGCACTTCATCAATCGAATTCGCGATCTGGTATCCTCTTGCTATCAACGAATCGTTAAGGTTAATACCATCGGAGCGTTTGGAAAAATACTTTCTGCCACCGCCAATAAATACGTCAACATCGGTCTTAAGAAAATCTAATGCGATTGCCTCATTCAATGCTCTGGATGGTTGATGCGAAATAAAGCAAGCCGGAGTAGCGTGTGTGATAGAACATGTGGCAACTAATCCTGTAACTAGTCCATTCTTTTCGGCAATTTCCAGTATGGTTGGTATAGGTTTTCCGGTAGCATCTACTCCAATGGCACCATTATAAGTTTTTTGCCCGCTTGCTAAAGCAGTTGCGCCTGCGGCCGAATCGGTTACATAATTATCTGTTGCTTGATTTTTGTGAAACCCAACGGTTGTGCAGCGCTCAAGATTAAGACTACCCTTATTGCCGGTAAGCCCCGCGTAGATTTGGGCTGTACCCATTCCATCACCCACCATCAGGATAATATTCTTTGGTTTCGATTTACTTTTTTGAGCAAATCCCACTGAAGACAGTGAAATTAAAACACAGAGTACAAATAGTTTTCTCATAATAATTTATTTAAACATTTTTTAATGATTCACTTTCGTGCGACCATCATCTTCGCGCGCTTTTTTTATTTCGGTTGGGTCATCTAAGGTTGGGGATTCATTCATTGCCTTCCAATCAAATTTTTCATCAAAGGGTTTGAGCGCAAGCTTTGGATCAAATACTCTAGGATCTACGTCTACCGCATTGTAAGGAGTAAAATCTGGTTCTGATGTAAAGCAATCGCTTAAGTTGGTTACACCAAAATCATATTGATTTAGGTATGGGATATTCAAACACACTCCAAAATGTTTTGAAAATTGATCCGAAGCTATAATGCTGATGACTGTTAAAATTTCGTTTTGGCATAAGGTGAAATAATCATCAGTAAACTGCGATGGGCATCAATATGATCGCGGCCACCTTGTGCGTCATCTTCAGTAACAACAATCATCATATTCTTCCATTGTGGCAAATGACTTAAATATTCAACTACCCTACCCAGCGCTAAATCATTATCAGCCATATAACTTTCCATGAAAGGGAAACCTGCATGTGGCCGTTCTCCCGCTCCATGATCGTTTAATAGTTGGAGTGTTAGCATCGGTGGCAAATCTTTCTTCTGGTCAATAAATTTCTCATTCACTTCTTTGATGAAAACATCGGCTCGAAACTGATCGGGTATGGCCATGTTGTACGTTGGAAACAATCGCGAGGTACGATCGAAAATGGGACCCGGAACAGGGTAGTTTGCTAAGTATCGAACGCCACCATACTTAAACGTAGAATCGGAAAAGCTTCCGCCATCGAATTCCACACCAAATCCGAAATTATAAAACTCAATTCCATTGCGATGCATATGATCCCACATCGAACCATGTTGGTTATAGTCTTCAGGATAAATTGCACCCGAGGAGCCTGTCATCCCAAACTTGCCGGGGGCATTTGACTCTTCTTTAAAACTTCTTCCACCACCATATGCTGCAGGATGATGCGTTTCCATCCACTCATTCGGATACGTATTAGTTAGCCACCGGTGGCCATCGGCCGACACATCCGCATCTACATAAAAATTATCGGAGAATGTAAACTGATTTGCCAATGCAATATGATTTGGCATCACATCCACGCCCGTGAGAGTTTGCGTTTTCTTTCGATTCGAAAAAGACACGTTCGATCCAAATCGTGCCAGACTAGAATCTCCCCTCCCACTTTGCATCTGACCAAATATTTCATCATACGTTCTATTCTCTTTTGAAATAAAAACAATGTATTTGATCGGAGATTCCTGAGCTCCGCTTACAATCGGAATAGGATTCTTATCGCTGCCCGCTGATACTTGTTGAAAAGAAAAATTATTTGAAATCACTTTCTGAGTCAGTTCTGGCAATTGAGAATCAGTAGGAATATCAATTATAGAAACAACTCCCATCATCAACGACCCGATATAATCAGAACCTCTTCCTTCGAACGGTGCGATAAAATTTTTACCACCGTTGGGCCCACTGCCATATCCTTTCGCATTTGAAACAATTAATTGTTTTCCGTCAGGTGTAATTTTTAGTTTAGAAGGAAACCATGCTGTAGGAATATGACCCAACACGTTATTGGTTGGCAAATCAATAACCGCTACTGAATTTATTCCCGCCTCCGCTACAAATAATCTTTTTTGATCAGGAGAAATAGCCAATCCAAAGGGAATCACTCCTTTCAAATTTCCCAAGCGTTCATCCAACTTCAATTCAATACTTGTAATCACTTTATTCTGGCTAGCATCAATCACAGAGATATTGTCATTGTTTCCATTACTTACATATACAAACTTATCGGTTGCTACTAATGAATTAGGGCTTGAGCCCCCCACAGCTGGAATACCTTCAACCTCCTCGCCCACTAACACACCTGTTTTTACTTTAGAGATAACTTCTGGCTTTTCTTTGGTAAGATCAATTGCCCACACTGAAAATGATTCCGGAGCATTCGGATCGCCTAAGCCTTCAACTTCGAGTGTATCATTTTTAATTCCACTCTTCATTTCTTCAGAGCCATAGGCTGTTGCTGGAAATCGTAAGGCAGTTTCTTCCAATCGATTTTCATCCAACGACTTTATATAACTGTATTCAAACATACCTACGTTGGCAACGTAAGCTGTCTTTTCATCCGGTGATAAAGCAATCCCGAAAGGGTAACGACCTGTTTTTACATTGTGAATAACTTGATTCTTCTCCGTATCGATCACCATCATTCGAAACCCGATCTGATCAACCACATACAATCGATCTCCTTTTTTGTTCAGCACCATGTCTCCGATATATCCATCACTGTAATCAGAATCGTCAAATGATTTGTTGCACGAAATCTCGCCAAGCTTTTTATAAGTTTTTAAATCGAAAATGTAGATGCGGTTTTGCTGTCCGCCTGCCACATACACTTTTGAATTATCCGGTGAGATTGCAAGCCCCATAAATGCAGCCTCTAGCAAACCTTCTTCGGGATTAAGTGTTTCTGGAATTTGTTTTACACGAGGCTCCGAATTATAATCGCTAATTATTGAAATTGAAAAAGGTCCGGTGCCTGAATTTGCCGTGATAATGGTTTTACCATCCGGGCTTAAGGTTAACCCAAACGGATGCGGGGCTACCGTGATTTGTTTGCCCGTTGGTGTAAGCAATCGTCCATTGGGAATAACTGTTGTGCCTTGTTTATTTATACCAGTGTATTCAGTGCCCGCAGGTGTTGATGCAACCCATTGTAAATCGGCTTCATCTTTTTTGGAGGTGCATGCAGTAAGCAAACAAATGGATACTAAAAATAGTGAGCGCATGTCAGGTTCAGATTAGGACAGAAAGTTAACAAACCAATGTTACTTCTTGATTACCGATTGAATAACATCCCCTACTTTCTTATCTGTTTTATATTCAAACCCCAGCAAACTTCCCATTGTGCTTGCTATTTGATTCTGATATAACTGTCCTGAAGTTTTAACTTCACCTAATGCTGGTGTATCCGGGCCGAGGAAAGCAAACCATATTTGGTCAGCAACTGCAATTTTTTGTCCATGACGTTTCCAATCCTCTGCATTATCGCCACGCCCATGGTCACTGGTTATTATTAATGTCGTTTTATTTTTATACCGAGGTTCGGATTGAATATACGCCCAAAGTTCACTGATAAACTTATCCGTATAATTTGCTGAATTAAGATACGCCCCGTATTCCCCCTGATGTGCAAAATCATCGGTCTCGTCAAATGCGAAGTAGATAACTTTAGGTTTGTTTTTCTTCATGTACTCCATTCCGTAATAAAATGTAAACGCATCCAACCGAACACCTCCTAGTGGATTAGGAAGAGTAAGAATCAGTTTGTTCATCATTTTTTCGCCTTCACTAAGATTAGAGCCTTTTACTTCGGCAACACCAGTGCTTACATAAACGCCACTTCGTTTATCATTTATGATGTACGGGAAAACATCCCACGAAGAGAATGATACTACTTTACTATTATAGCCCGGTTGCTTATTAATAAATTCCAACACATTCGTATTGGGGTTATATATTTTATCATTGGACTGAATGCGTTCATTATCCGCACTACCCGTAAGAATTTCATTGTAACCCGGATAAGAAAATAATTGATTGTTAGTAACACTTACTTTGTTATCCAACGCTCTGTTACCATAAATCTGACCTTGTGTTGCAAGGGTAGTCCACACGAAAGGAAGTAGTGCTTTTCTTCTTTCCGTTAAGTCCTCACGCCAATACTTTTCCTTTAACTTTGGATCTTTGAGATTTGCCTGTTGCTTCATAAATGATGAGTCAGCTCCATTAAACACCTCTTGCCAACGAAACCCATCAAGGGTAATTAGAACAATATTTTCAGTTTTATTTTTTTGCGCCTGAACTTGCGTAAGAGTAAACAATAGCAAACAGATTAGTACGGATTTCAATTTCATAGATATTCAAATTTAGAGCATGGTAAGTTACACATAATCCGTTTGAAAATTTGTAATCTTGTGCACATGAATAGGCAACCTGGGCACTATTAACCCATCCATCTTGAGTTCCAATAAATCCAAAATCACTTCCTGGCTTGAGCAAACCAATGGTTTTTGGTTTACGCTTTATGTTTCTGTTTCTGCATTTTGTTTATACACTTGCATTTTTGCCTTACGAAAAACATTTGGAGTTGCTACCTACGAGAACATGAGTATCTGGGGTGCAGACTTTAAAGTTTGGATGGTGATTTTTCAGGTATTAGGCTATATGCTTTCAAAGTTTATTGGGATTAAAGTTGTGTCAGAACTTGGCGCCCATTCAAGAACCAAAGGAATTTTATTAATGGTAAGCATAGCTGCCTTAGCCTGGCTATGTTTTGCAATAACGCCAACCCCTTACAACCTCATCTTTCTATTCCTGAATGGACTGCCATTAGGCATGGTTTGGGGAATGGTATTCGGATATCTGGAAGGCAGACGATTTACGGAAGTATTGGGCGCAAGTTTGTCGGTAAGTTTTATTTTCTCTGCGGGTTTCGCTAAAACCATTGGTGGTTTTCTTATGCGAGATTGGGGGGTCTCTGAATTTTGGATGCCCTTTGTTGCCTCATGCCTTTTCTTTATCCCCCTGCTTTTATTTTTATGGTTGCTGGATAAAATTCCGCCACCGACAGCCGAAGATGAAGTGCTTAGAACAAAACGAAGCCCCATGACCGGCAAGGAACGCATAAAATACAGCCTTACTTTTGCCCCCGGGCTTATACTATTAGTACTTACCTATATGTTACTTACTGCCTTTCGCGACTTTAGAGATAACTTCTCCAAAGAAA